>JBHHYR010000031.1:0-26679 GCA_046757585.1 Binatia bacterium
GGTGACTCCGACTTCGCCAACAACTTCTTCATCCAGTACCTGGGCGACAAGGACCTGCTGGTGAACGCGGTCAACTGGCTCGCCGGCGAGGAGGCGTTGGTCGGAAGACGCAGGCAGCCGAAACGGCCGGGTGTGAATCAGTTCTTCGTCAGCGCGCGCCAAGGGCGACTGGCGTTCATCCTGGGCACCATCGTCGAGCCGGCCCTGTTTCTCGTCGTGGGCGCCGTGGTCTTCTTGCGGCGCCGGTGGTGGGGGTGACCGCGCCCACCCCCAGATGCTTCGGTCATTCCCCAGCGCAGTGGGCACCGGCCTGCACACCGCCCATGTCTTGCAGCAGCGGCTGCAGCTCTTCCCAGGTCGTGGCGGGTGCGGAGCAGGTCTTGTCGTGACAGACGTAGACGGTCGGTTTACCGTTCACTTGCCCCTTACCGTGCAGCTGCGCCGGGAGTTGGCCGCCGCGAGTGGGATCGACAACTCTCAGGATACGGTTGGGGACGTACGCCTGCCGGATCCCCCGTAGCAACGAAACAGCGCCGGCCGCGCTGGGCGCCGCGACGGCCACGATCTCGTACGGCTTGCGCGTGTAGAAGTCCGCGGCACAGAGCATGCGCGCGAAGCCAAACGGTTGCTCCCGCATCTGTGCGCTGAACAGGTGCAACGTCGCTGCGGCCCGATCGAGATACACCGCGTTCTCCGTGTAGTAATACAGCCGGAGCAGGGCGGCAACCGCGACCGAGTTTCCCGACGGAACGGAGCCGTCAGTGGCGGGCTTGCTGCGCATGATCAGCGCCTCGTGATCGTCGCTGGTGAAAAAGAAGCCGGCCGAGCGGGCATCCCAGAAGTGTGTGATCATGACGTCTGCCAAGGCGATGGCGTCCTCCAGGTACTGGCGCTCCTGCACCAGCTCGAACACGTCGAGCAGCGCCTGAACGAAGAAGGCGTAGTCATCGAGGTACCCGTTCAACCTGGCAACACCGCCCTTGTAACTACTCAGCAGGCGAGTGCCGCGCTGGAGCTGCCGCTTGACAAAGGCGACCGCTTCGATCGCGGTCTGCCGGTACTCGGCATCCGCGAGCACCTCGGCAGCCTTGGCGTACGCACTGATCATCAGGCCGTTCCAGGACGTGAGTATCTTGTCGTCCAACCCCGCTTTGACCCGCAGCGCGCGCGCCGCGAACAGCTTCGAACGGGCCTCGGCGATCAGCCGGCGGACCTCGCCGGCGTCGCGCCGAAACATCCGCGCCAGCTGCTCGACTTCCAGGGTAACGTGCAGGATGTTGCGGTGTTCGAAATTGCCCGCTTCTGAGACGTCCCAGTACCGGCATACAAGGTCGGCCGCTTCGTCGCCGAGGCACGCGCGGACTTCGGCAACGTCCCAGAGGAAGAACCTCCCCTCCTCTCCCTCGCTATCGGCGTCCTGCGTCGCGTAGAAGCCACCCTCGGCACTGCGCATCTCCCGGCTGACGTACGCCAGGACATCACGTGCGATTTCAGCGAAGAACGGCTCGCCTGTTAGCTGGTACGCCGACAGGTACAGCGGAACCAGCTGGGCATTGTCGTAGAGCATCTTTTCGAAGTGCGGGACCAGCCAGCGTTCATCGACCGAGTAGCGATGGAACCCACCGCCCAGCTGATCGTAGATGCCGCCGCGCGCCATCTGGCGGAGGGTGTGCAGAACCATCTGGAGGTATCGCTGCTGCCCGCTGTGCCGGTAGGTGCGCAGGAACAGGTCGAGGACCGCCGCGTTAGGGAACTTGGGCGCCCCTCCCAGGCCGCCGTACGCTGCGTCGTACGCTTCCGACAGACGCGCCGCCGCCGACGACGTCAGCCCCGCGTCTACCGGCTGCCTGGACGGTTCGACCGCCTCCATGCGCTGCAGGCCAGCCAGGACCTGTCCGACCGTTTTCCGCACATCCTCGGGCTTCTCCCGATACGCCTCCGCAACCGCGAGCAGCACGCGGCGAAAGCTCGGCACGCCGTAACGGTCCTCGGGCGGGAAGTAGGTGCCGCCATAAAA
The DNA here is from genome assembly GCA_046757585.1 of Binatia bacterium. Lineage (GTDB taxonomy): Bacteria > Desulfobacterota > Binatia > HRBIN30 > HRBIN30 > JBHHYR01. The sequence goes on from JBHHYR010000031.1 coordinate 2,018, forward strand.
CGGCTTGGCGTCCGGGGTTAGAAACATGGTCATCGGCCAGCCGCCCCGGCCGGCGAGCATCTGCACCGCGTTCATGTAGAGGTGATCGATGTCGGGGCGCTCTTCACGGTCAACCTTGACGTTGACGAAACGCTCGTTCATCAAGCGTGCGGTCTCCTCGTCAGCGAACGACTCATGTGCCATGACGTGGCACCAATGGCAGGCGGAGTACCCGATGCTCAGTAAGATCGGCTTGTTCTCCGCGCGTGCGCGGGCAAGCGCCTCCGCCCCCCACGGATACCAGTCTACCGGATTGTGCGCGTGTTGCCGCAGGTACGGACTCGTCTCATGAATGAGACGATTCGTGTGTTGCGCCACAATCCCAGCCTCCGGCATGAGCGCCGAGCCGCTTCTTCATGGACATATAGCATCCACATTGCCAGCGCCACGTCAAGCCGGCGCCGCCGCCCCGTACACCTTACTAGCGCCCTCGCAGGGGTGAAGCGCCGGGATGCGCAACCGGGTCAGTGTGGGACGGCACCAGCCCGGCGTTGCTGCATGCCAGTGCCGTCTCACTCTACGTGGAGGAAATCGGGATACGGCGCGGCTTGGCGCGCTCTGTTTTCGGCAGCTCGAGTTCCAGGACACCGTTGGTCATGCGCGCCTTGATGCGGCTGCTGTCGATATCGTTGGAGAGGGTGAACCGCCGCAGGTAGTTGCCCACGTTGTACTCCGTGTAGACCGGGGTAAGGTTTTCATACTCCTCGAGCGAGACCCGTCCTTCGATCGAGAGGACGCCGTCATCGAGCCTAGCCTCGATCGATTCCTCGCTCACGCCGGGCATGTCCGCCCACAGCCAGAGGCACTCGGGGGTCTCGTAGATATCGACGTCAGGAACGTAAGTGCGGCCGGCTCGCGTCTGCTCCTCACCTTTGAGCGGTTGCTTGTCTCGCACGCTGAGTTCCTCCGCTGTCATAGCCTTGACCTCCTGTTCGGTCCGCGATCGAGCCCCGGATCGTTCTAGGCAGCTTTCACGGTGATTTGCCGTGGCTTTACTTCTTCCTTCTTCGGGATGCGGATGGTCAGGATGCCGTGCCGATACGAGGCTTCCGCCCGCGTCACGTCCAGATCGTCGGGGAGCTGCAACGAGCGAGAAAACTCGCCGCGGCCCCGTTCCCGGCGATGGAAGCTGCCGCCTGCCGGTGCAGTGGATTTCCGGTTGCCCGAAACGGTCAGTGTGCGGCCCTGATTCTCAATGCGGAGTTGGTCTACGGGCACGCCTGGCACTTCCAGTCGAACGACATACCCGTCGGAGTCGCTGAAGATGTTGACTGGTGGAAACACACCGCGACCGGAGAAACCGAGGCCGAACCCGAGTGGGTCTTGCAAGGCGCGCTCGAGCTCACGTTGCAACGCGGCCAGCCCGCTCACAGCATCGAGCGAGGGCGAGAAACGGAACAGGGCCATCATGCACCTCCTGACGTTGGCATTTTCGCCGCTCGGCGGGGCCCTGGATCGCCCGGCATCGTCGGCTTGTACTCAACAAGTTAAGGCCGACTTGCTCCTTGTCAAGGGACGAGCAGGCGCTGGCGGGCCGATCACAGCAGCACGCCGCCCAGGATCAGCGATGCGATGGTAAAGTAGATCACGATACCGGTGACGTCGACGACCGTCGCAACGAACGGCGCCGATGCAGCCGCCGGGTCGAACCCCAAGCGCCGGAGGACAAAGGGCAGCATGGACCCCGCAAAGGTTCCGAACGTGACCACGCCGACAAGGCTGAGTGCAACCGCGGCGGCGATCAACGGATAGTGCTCCCCGTACACCGTTTCCCGCGATGGCCAGAAGAAGATCCGGCCCAGCGCGATCACGCCAAGAATCGCCCCCAACGACAGCCCCGCGGCTAGTTCGCGGGCAAGCACGCCCAGCCAATCGCGCAGGCGCACTTCGCCCACAGCCATCGCCCGAATGATGAGCGTGGTGGCCTGGGAGCCGGAGTTTCCACCGCTCGAGATGATCAGTGGAATGAACAGGGCGAGCACCACCGCCCGTGAGATCTCCATCTCGTAATAGCCCATGGCCGTGGCAGTGAGCATCTCGCCAAGAAAGAGCACGGACAGCCAGCCAGCGCGCTTGCGGACCATGCGCGAGAAACCGATTTCCATATACGGCGCGTCGAGCGCCTCCATGCCGCCCATCTTCTGCATGTCCTCGGTCACCTCGGCCTCCGCCACATCCGCCACATCGTCGGCCGTCACGATCCCGACCAGGATGCCGCGCGAGTCGAGCACCGGGAGGGCGACGCGGTCGTAGCGGTGCATCTGCCGGACCGCTTCCTCGCGGTCGTCGCTGGCCTGCAAGGCAACGAACTTCCGGTCCATGATCGACTCGACGGCCTGCCCCGGAGCGGCAAGCAGCAACTGCCCGATGCGCAGCTCGTTGATCAGGTGGCCGCTGTCGTCGACCACGTAAATGACGTTGATCGTCTCCGCGTCCCGCCCGTAGTGCCGGATGTGTTCGATCGCCTGCGCGATCGTCCACGTGGGCTTGATCCGGACGTAGTCGGGGGTCATCAACCGGCCGACACTCTCCTCCGGGTAGCCCAGGATCACTTGTGTGACGCGGCGTTCGTCCGGTGTCAGGAGTGCCATGAGGCGTTGCGCAACCTCGGCAGGCATTTCCTCCAGCAGCGCGGTGCGATCGTCCGGGTCCATCTCGTTGACGAGCGCCGCAACCCGCTCCGTGGTGAGGCCGGCAATGAGACTCTGCTGCTGCTCGGGATCGAGGTAACTGAACACGTCAGCGGCCAGGTCCCGCGGCAGCAACCGAAAGACTACTGCGGCCTGTTCGTCGCGCAGGCCTTGCACCAGGTCTGCGATATCGGCGGGCTCCATGTCCACCAGGGCATTGCGCAGCTGGTCATACCGGCGGTGGGCGAGCACCTCGCCGATATCAGGCCCCAGCAGGCTGTTGAGCGTTGTCATGGCCAGCATCCTTCCTGCGGGCAGAACGCCGGCCTGGTGGCAAGGAGGATCTAGGTCAACCGGGACACCAGCGCGCGCCGCCCTACCGTCCGGCGACTACTTGGTCCGTCGTCCATTGCCGGTCCTCTTTAGCGCAGAATATGACCGGAGGGAACCCTCGGAGCGGGCCGCAACCACCTTCGCACCCCAGGCCGGCCAGCGGCAACCTCCGCCCGAGCCTTGGCCGGCCCGGGTGTGTTGTGGCGCGGTGGAAATTGCGTGTACAGTACGGGTCATGAAGACCTATCGCAGCCAGACCACCACTCACGGCCGCAACATGGCGGGAGCGCGCGCGCTCTGGCGCGCCACCGGCATGACGGATGCGGATTTCGGGAAACCAATCATTGCCATCGCGAACAGCTTCACCCAGTTTGTCCCCGGCCACGTCCATCTGCACGATGTAGGCCAGCGCGTGAAGCAGGTCATCGACGCGGCCGGCGGCTATGGGGTCGAGTTCAACACCATCGCCATCGACGACGGCATCGCGATGGGCCACGGGGGCATGCTCTACTCCTTGCCGAGCCGGGATCTCATCGCCGACAGTGTCGAGTACATGGTCCAGGCACACGTCGCCGATGCGCTGCTGTGCATCTCCAACTGTGACAAGATCACACCCGGCATGCTCATGGCGGCGGTACGCCTCAACATCCCCACCATCTTCGTCTCGGGCGGTCCGATGGAGGCAGGCACCGCGACCGGCACGCACGACGCGCAGGGCATCCCGTCGCCCGCGAAGCTGGATTTGATCGACGCCATGGTCGCCGCGGGCGACCGGGCGGTGACGGACGAACAGCTACTGGCTGCCGAGCGTTCCGCTTGCCCCACTTGCGGGTCGTGTGCCGGCATGTTCACCGCCAACAGCATGAACTGCCTCAACGAGGCCCTCGGCCTCGCGTTACCGGGGAACGGGACACTGCTCGCGACGCATGCCGCGCGCTGGCAGCTCTTCGAGGAAGCGGGGCGCCGGATCGTGACCCTTGCCCGCCGCTACTACCTCGAGCACGATCAGAACGTGCTCCCGCGCAGCATCGCGACGCGAGAGGCCTTCGAAAACGCGATGGCCCTCGACATTGCCATGGGCGGCTCGACCAACACGGTTCTCCATCTCCTTGCAATCGCCCACGAGGCCGGTGTCCGGTTTTCCATGGAGGACATCGACCGGCTCTCCCGGCGGATCCCGAATATCTGTAAGGTAGCGCCCTCCTCCTCCTACCACGTCGAGGATGTGAACCGCGCGGGGGGCATCTTCACCATTCTGGGTGCCCTGGATCGGGCCGGGCTGATTCACCGAGAGGTTGGCACTGTGCATGCGGCCACCCTTGGAGCCGCCCTTGATGCCAACGACATCCGGCGGCCCACCGCCTCGGCAGCCGTGCGCCAGCGCGCCCTGGCGGCACCAGGCGGGGTGCGCACGACCGCGGCATTCTCGCAAGACAAGTATTACGCCGCGCCGGACACAGACACGGTGCGAGGGTGCATCCGCGAGGTGGCACACGCCTACAGCACGGAGGGCGGGCTGGCGGTGCTCGTCGGCAACTTGGCCGAGGACGGGTGCATTGTGAAGACCGCCGGGGTGGATGAATCGATCTGGCGCTTCGAGGGACCCGCCCGCCTGTTCCACTCGCAGGAGGACGCCTGCGCGGCCATTCTCGGAGACCGGATCACGCCGGGAGACGTCATCGTCATCCGGTACGAAGGCCCGAAAGGCGGTCCCGGGATGCAAGAAATGCTCTACCCCACGTCATACATCAAGGCGAAAAATCTCGGCAAGGTCTGCGCACTCATCACCGACGGACGCTTCAGCGGCGGCACCTCGGGGCTGAGCATCGGCCACGTCTCGCCGGAGGCAGCGGAGGGAGGGACCATTGCCCTCGTCGAGGAGGGTGACCGCATCCGGATCGACATTCCGACCCGCCGGCTCGACTTGCTCGTCGACACCAGCCTCCTCATGAAACGACGCGCCGACATGTTGGCGCGGGGGCGCGGCGCCTGGAAGCCGGTGGGCCGCGACCGCGTGGTGTCACCGGCCCTGCACGCTTATGCGCTGCTCACCACCAGCGCGGCACGTGGTGCCACCCGCGATCTCGATCAGGTCGCCCGCCGGCCACCGCCCGCTTGAACGGCGCCGCTCGAGCGATCACCACCACGGCGGCGTCTCTCACCCAAACCGGCCGGTGATGTAGTCTTCCGTTTCTTTCTGCGCCGGCATGGTGAAGATCTTGCCGGTCGCGCCGAACTCGACCAGCTTGCCGAGGTAGAGGAACGCCGTGTAGTCGGACACGCGTGCCGCTTGCTGCATGTTGTGCGTCACAATGAGGATCGTGTAGCTACCCTTCAGCTCTTGAATCAGCTCCTCGATCTTCGCCGTGGCAATCGGGTCAAGCGCCGAGCACGGCTCGTCCATGAGAATGACCTCAGGCTCCACCGCGAGTGCGCGTGCGATGCAGAGGCGCTGCTGCTGGCCTCCGGAGATACTGCCCCCGGACGCCTGCAGAGAATCCTTCACCTCGTCCCACAGCGCCGCGCGCCGCAGACTGCGCTCGACCACGGCGGCCAGATCACGCCGTGACCGGCGCACTCCGTTCAAGCGGAGCCCCGCGGCCACATTGTCGAAAATCGACATCATGGGGAATGGATTTGGCCGCTGAAAGACCATGCCGACTTTGCCTCGTACCTGAACCGGATCGACGCTCGGCCCGTAGATGTTTTGGCCGTCGAGCAGGACTGCGCCCGTCACACGGGTCCCGGGCACCACTTCGTGCATGCGATTCAGACACCGAATGAGCGTCGACTTCCCGCAGCCTGACGGCCCAATGATGGCGGTGACGGCGCCGTCGGCAATGATCAAGTCGACGGCTGTCAACGCCCGGGTGTCCCCAAACCATGCGCTGAGTCCAACGACTTCCAGCTTGTTTGCCATACGCGTTGGTTACCGTGGCACGGGCACGCGCCCGCGTGTCACCAGCCGCACCGACAAGCTGGTGAGAAAGATGAGCGCCAGCAGCACGAGCGCACCCGCCCAGGCCTGGCGGTGCCAATCGTCAAAGGGGGAGATGGCATAGTTGTAGATCTGCACCGGCAGCGACGAGATGGGCCCGTTCAAACCATGGTGCCAGAACTGGTTGCCGAACGCGGTGAACAGCAAGGGGGCCGTTTCGCCCGCGACCCGCGCCACGGCAAGCATGACCCCGGTGATGATGCCACCGCGCGCGGTGCGCAGCACTACTCGCACCGTCGTGCGCCAGGACGGGACGCCAAGGGCCAGCGACGCTTCGCGCAATGAGCGCGGCACCAGCCGTACCATTTCTTCGGTCGTACGCGCGACAATCGGCAACATGATCACGCCGAGCGCGAACCCTCCCGCGTATGCCGAGAAGCTCCTCATGGGGATGACGATGAGCGCGTAGGCGTAGATGCCAACGACGATCGAGGGAACACCGGTGAGCACGTCGGCCGCGAAACGCACCGACCAGCCGAAACGGCCGTACCCGTACTCCGCGAGGTACACCCCGGTCATGATGCCCACCGGCAACCCCACCACACACGCCAGCCCGATCAGGATCATCGTACCGATGATGGCGTTCCCCATCCCTCCGCCCGGCTCGCCCACCGGCGCCGGGAGGTGCGTGAAGAAGTTCAGGTTCAGCGCACTCGCGCCCTTCACGATTAGGTCGCCGAGAATCAGGAACAGGGGAACCAACACGGCAACCGTGCACGCCAGCGCCAGCACTTGCGCGACCACGTTCCCCACTCGCCGGCGCTGGTAGCTCACGGCTCAGGCCCTCCCATGCTCACCGCGGGTCCCGAAACGCTCCACACCAGCAGGCGAGCAAGGATGTTCACCACCACGGTCACCACCATGAGCACCAACCCAATCTCGACCAAGGCTTGCAGATACAGGTCGTCACTGGCTTCGTTGAACTCGTTGGCGATCACGCTTGCCATCGTACTGGCGGGCGCGAACAGCGATGCGGAGATGCTCGGCCGGTTGCCGATGAGCATCGTCACGGCCATCGTCTCCCCGATCGCGCGCCCGAGCCCAAGCATGACCGCCCCGATCACACCCGTGCGTCCGTAAGGCAGCACGGCCAGGCGCATCATTTCCCATCTGGTCGCGCCGAGGGCCAAGGCAGCTTCCCGTTGCGCGCCGGGCACCGCCTGAAACACCTCGTGGGCCACCGAGGTGATGTAGGGCACGATCATCACGGCTAGAATGATCGATGCCGCCAGCATCCCGATGCCATAGTTCGGACCGTGGACCAACGGCAGCGGCCCGAGCACCGCCTGCAAGCCAGGCCCGACGACGCTCCGCACCCACGGAACGAGTACGAAGATCCCCCATAGGCCGTACACCACGCTCGGGATACTGGCGAGTAACTCGATCAGGAACGATACCGGGGTGCGGAGCCACCGGGGCGCCATCTCACTCAAGAACAGCGCGGTGCCAACGCTGAGAGGGACCGCTTGCAGGAGTGCGAGCAGAGAGGAAACAATCGTCCCGTAGATGAACGGCAGCGCACCAAATTCTTTGAAAACAGGGTCCCACGTCGAGCTGATGAGGAACGCCCAACCGAACCGCCGGATCGAATCCAGCGACTCCCAGGCAAGGACGAGCAGGAGGGAACCAAGCACGCCGAGGAGCAACAGCGCGAACATCGCCGTCGCTGCGCGAAAGAGCCAATCACCGGCGTTGAACCGCCGCCGGGCCGGCGACGCTGCTACGCAGGCCGCTGGCCCCCGCGGCGGGGCGTTGCCGCCCTTCAGCCAGCTCGCCATGCCTTCGCCTTGAGCCGTGCGTCCCTCTCCCTTGCGGCCGCCACTATAGCAACGGACTGTTACAGGAGTGTTACACGACAGCGGTACGCGCACGGCAGGGAGGCGAGGGGGAGAGACCTCCCTGCCGTAGCGGTACATCCCTACTGCTCGAGCAGGGGTGTACCCTCGAAAGTTGTGATCGTACGCAGCGCCCGCATTTCCTTCTCAATCACTGATTTGGGAAGTCGCGCGTAGTGCAGCGCCGGCGCGTACTGCTGGCCGTCATGGAGCATCCAATCCAGAAACTGCACGAGTTTCTTGCCCTTCTCGGCATTCTGCTGCTTCTGGTAGACGAGGAGCCAGGTCATGCCGGAGATCGGATACGCCCGCGCCCCTGGGGCGTTGGTGATCATCACGCGAAAGTCGTCCGGCATGCTGGCCGCCGACTCCGCCGCCGCCGTGACGGACTCCAGTGACGGCTTCACAAAGTTACCGCTTTGATTCTTCACATCGGCAATGGGCAGGCCGTTGGTGAGTGCGTAAATGAGCTCAACGTACCCGATGGAGCCGGGGGTCTGCTTCACCAGACCGGTCACCCCCTCGTTTCCCTTGCCGCCCAAGCCGACCGGCCAGCGCACGGCAGTGCCTCTGCCAACCGTGTGCGCCCACGTCGGACTGACCTTGCTGAGATAGTCCGTGAGGATGTACGTGGTGCCGCTGCCGTCAGCACGATGCGCGACGACAATGTCGGCGTCGGGCAGTGACATGCCGGGGTTGGCGGCGGTCAGCGCCGGGGCGTTCCACTTCGTAATCGTGCCCAAAAAAATGCCCGCAACCGCTGCCGGTGTGAGCTTGAGCCCCGTCGGTACGCCTTCAACGTGATAGGTGAGCACAACCGCACCCATGACCGTCGGGAAATGCATGAGGTGCCGCGGGGCCTTGGCAAGTTGCTCATCACTGAGCGGGCCGTCGGAGGCGCCGAAATCAACCGTCTGCTTCGTGATCTGTCTGATGCCACCGCCGCTGCCGATCGACTGGTAGTTGAAGCGTACCGTCGGATCGACCTTCGCGTACACCGCAAACCACTTCGAGTACAGCGGGTACGGAAACGTGGCACCCGCCCCGTTCAGCTGCAACTGAGCGTGCGTGGGCGCGGCGAGCCCCGCGGCCGCGACAAGGACGCCGAGCCATCTGACACGTGTGTCTCGCATACGCATATCCTCCTGGCGCCCGACCATAGCAGCAGATGGTGACGAAGCCGCTACAGCCACGTTATCGTTTGATGAAAGCCGCGGTGCCGCTGTGCGGCCGGAAATCAGCTCGGCCGGCGACAACCGCCCTCCTCCTCTTCCCGCATAAGACACGAAGAGTTCATCGCACCGCCACGGAACCGTAACCCCTGGTCCCTATGATGCCTGCAAACCAACGCACAGGAGGCTTGCATGCGCACACATCTCATCATCACCCTTGCAGCGGTACTGGCCATTGGGATGACCAGCCCGTGGCCGGTGGCCGGCGAGGAAACGAGTGTCACCGAGGAGATCCTCGAAATCCTCCGAAGCCAGCATCAAATCACCGAAGAGCAATACAACGACCTGCGCCGCAAGGGGGAGAAGGAGAAGAAGGAAGCACGCAACACCCTGCGGACATATTGGAAGCACGGCTTGCACTTCGAAACACCGGACAAACAATTTCGGCTGAAGATCGGGGGACGCATCCAGAACGATTGGGCAGCGATCGCGCCAGATGGCGACGTCAGCGACAAGTTCCCCAAGCTCGGCGATCCCGAAACCGGAACTGAGTTTCGTCGCGCCAGACTGTTCGTGTCCGGAACGATGTACGACCACATAGATTTCAAGGCCCAGTATGACTTCGCTGGGGGCGAGACAAAGTTCAAGGACGTCTGGCTTGGCATGCACGGTCTCCCCGCCCTGCAGACGGTCAAGGTTGGCCATTTCAAGGAAGCGTTCTCCCTCGAAGAGCTGACCAGCAGCAAGCACATCACCTTCATGGAGCGGGCACTCCCGAACGTCTTCGCGCCGAGCCGCAATACCGGTATCGCAATCGAGCAGAAAGCGATGGGCGGGCGTCTGCGGTGGGCCGCCGGGGCGTTTCGCGACACGGGCGAGTTTGGCAACGGGTTTGGCGGCAGCTCCCTGTACAACGTCACCGGCCGGCTCACCGGGCTGCCGTGGGTTGCAGACGATGGCCGCCGACTCCTGCACCTCGGCGTCTCGTACAGCCACAAGTTCCGCAGCGACGACGTCATCCGCTTTCGACAGCGCCCGGAAGCGCACTTGACATCTGTCCGCCTCATCGACACCCAATCGAACACGCTCGTCGATGAGGAGCGCGTCACCAAGGATCTCATCGCTGACGGAGTCGACCTCATTAATCCCGAGGTCGCCCTCGTCTTCGGGCCAGTCTCGCTGCAGAGCGAGTACATGCACGCCTTTGTGAATGCAGCGGGCATGTCCAATCCGAACTTCTACGGCGTCTACGTCCTGGGCAGCTACTTCCTGACGGGGGAAAACCGCAACTACGACAGGTCCGAGGCCGCGTTCGGCAGGGTAACTCCCAAGCACAACTTCTTCGGCAACGACGGAGGCTGGGGCGCGTGGGAAATCGCCGGCCGGTACTCGCGGGTGGACCTCAACGACGCCGGCGTCTCCGGCGGGAAGTTGCAGGACGTAACAGCCGGCATTAACTGGTATCTCAATCCCGACGTGCGTGTGACGTTCAACTACGTCTTCGCCAATCTTCGCTCAGTGGGCGACACCAACATCGTCGAGGGTCGCTTCCAGATCGCTTTCTGATCCACGCTTTGCTGTAGCGCTGCCGGCACCATCGTGACGGGACGCCTGACTGTGCTATGGGTATGAGGCACGGGACGTCTTGGCTCCTCGCACGGCCCGCGCTGCCTGCTGAAGGGAGCGAATCATTCATGGCGTTGATCCGCGCGTACGCTCTGGCCGTCGGCTTGCTGTTTGTCGCAGGCGGTTTGCCCGCCAGGGCAGCGCCGGGTCATACTGGGGCCCGGGCTGACCGCACCGAATTCATTGAGCACGCCATCCAGGGCGGTCGTGCTCGCAACGTGATCCTGCTCATCGGTGACGGCCTAGGCGACGCGGAGATCACGCTCGCCCGCAACTACGCGCTGGGGGCGGCCGGCCGCCTGGTGCTCGACACCCTGCCGCTCACCGGTGCTTGCACGACGTACGCGGTGGACGAGTGGTATCCGCATACGCCGGACTTTGTCACGGACTCGGCGGCCGCCGCCACAGCCTGGGCGACCGGCCACAAGACGAGTAATGGGCGGGTCTCGACGGCGCCTGGCACTGGCGAAGCGCTGACCACCATCGTGGAGCTGGCGCAGGAGAATGGCCTGCGAACCGGAAGTGTCACCACGGCGGAGCTCACCGATGCGACGCCGGCTGCGCTTGCGGCGCACGTCAACCACCGCAGCTGCCAGGGGCCAGCAGACATGTTGCTGTGCCCGCAAGACAAGAAGGCTGCCGGAGGCCCTGGCTCGATCGCCGAACAGCTGATCGACCACCACGTTGACGTGTTGCTCGGGGGAGGCCGGCAGCGCTTCGAGCAGGTGATCGACGGCGGTGCATTCACCGCGCAGACCGTCACCCAGTCGGCGCGCGCTCAAGGCTACCTGGTCGTCACAACCGCGGGAGAATTACAGGCGGCGGAGCTTCGTTCGGCGGTGGGGGGCGCAGAGAGGAGCCGGAAACTGCTCGGCCTCTTCGCACCGGCCGACATGAGTTTGGAATGGCAGGGACAGCTGGCCGCCCCGTTCCCGGGCAGCGGGCCACAGATCTGCATCGAACACGTCCGCCCTCCGCATGAGCCCAGCCTCGCAGCCATGACCCGCAAGGCGATCGAGGTGCTGGACCGTTCCGGACCGTCTACCGGCTGGCTGCGCCGGCGGCCCGGGCCCGGGTTTTTCCTCCAGGTCGAAGGCGCGTCCATCGACAAGCGCGCCCACGCCGCCGATCCCTGCGGGCAGATCGGTGAAACCGTGGCCTTCGACGCAGCGGTGGCGGTCGTGCTTGACTACGCCGCGACACATCCCGACACGCTGGTCATTGTCACCGGGGACCACGCACACAGCAGCCAGATCGTTCCTTCCCGGGACGTCACAGCGCAAGTGCCAGGAATCTACAGCAGGCTGCTCACGCCCGACGGCGGGATCATGACCGTGTATTACGCGACCAACGCAGCCGGCCAGAGGCAGCACCACACCGGCTCGCAGGTCCGCATTGCAGCCCAAGGGCCCCAGGCAGCCAACGTGGTCGGCCTCAGCGATCAAACCGATCTCTTCCATGTCATGGCGCGCGCCCTCGGCTTGGAGCGTGACACCACGCGCACCGGCTTCTTGCGAGCACTCGCCCACACCATCGGTTTGCAATGACACGGACGGATCCACGCAGCGATCCGCCTGCTGCTGAGCAGCAGCGTCGTGCCAGGGGACCAGAGGAGGTGAAGCCAGCGCCGTGACGGCTCGCAAGCCGCGGCGGTGCCCGTAGCACCTACGCGGGCTTGTAGGTATGCACAGCGCTGACGTAGTGTGCGCGCTCGAAGGCGGCTGCGTCAGCACACTTCCGCTGGCTCATGCTCCCCTGCATCTGCCGGACGGATTCGTACTCGTGTTCGTCCATCCAGTCGCGCAGCCCCTGCTCGACGACCTGGATGTGATCGATGCCCCGCTGGAAGAGGACCGAGCACAGCATCGTGACGTTCGCGCCCACCATGAGCAGCTTCAAAACGTCCTCCGCTTGGTGGATGCCACTGGTGGCCGCCAGATGCGCCCGGATGCGGCCGTACAGGATACCGATCCAGGTCAGTGGCAGCCGCAGCGCTTGCGGGGTGCTCAGCAGCACGCGCGGTCGGATCTCGAGCGCTTCCAGGTCAATGTCGGGTTGGTAAAAGCGGTTGAACAGCACCAAGGCATCCGCACCCGCCTCGTCCAAGCACCGGGCAGTATGTGCCAGGTTGCTGAAGAACGGGCTGAGTTTGAGGGCTACGGGAATGGTGACCACTGATTTGACCGCGCGGAGAATGTCGACGTACGTCTGCTCCACGTGGTCGGCCGTCTGCTGCGGGTCGGTGGCAATGTGGTAGATGTTCAGTTCCAGGGCGTCGGCGCCCGTTTGTTCCATCTGCCTGGCGTAACTGGTCCAGCCACCCATCGAGGCGCCGTTCAGGCTGGCAATGACTGGGATGTTCACCGCCTCCTTCGCCTGACGAATGTGGTTCAAATACCCGTCCGGGCCGAGGTGAAACTCAGCCGGCTCCGGGAAATACGTCAACGCCTCGGCAAAGCTTTCGGTTCCGTGTGTGAGGTGGTGATGCAGTTCGTAGCGGTCTGCGGTCAGTTGTTCCTCGAAGAGCGAGTGGAGCACGACGGCCGACGCTCCTGCGTCTTCCATCCGTCTGACGTTATCGAGTTCCTGCGACAGGGGCGACGCCGAAGGCACCAAGGGCGTCCGCAGCGCCAGGCCCAGGTACGTGGTGGTCAGATCCATTGTCAGGCTCCCTGCGGCGAGGACGCACGCTGCCGTGCCGCAAGATACTGGTAGAGCTGCCACCGTGCGTCAACGTCCCGTTGTGCGGCAGCGAGCAGGCGTTTAGCCTCCTCAGGCTTGCTCTTGGTGAGCATCTTGAACCGGTTCTCTCTGTACAGGTACTTCTCCACTGGCATCCGGGGTGCCCGCGAGTCCAGCTGCAGGCGATTCTCCCCCTGCGCGGCCCGCGCCGGATTGAATCGATAGAGCAGCCACTGGCCGGTATCCACCGCGGCCTTCTGATTCTGCATTGCGGTGGTCATGTTGATGCCGTGTGCGATGCAATGGCTGTACGCGATGATCAGCGACGGCCCGTCGTACGCCTCGGCCTCGAGAAACGCCCTCAGGGTGTGTTCATCCTTCGCGCCCATGGCGACGCGCGCGACGTACACGCTGCCGTACGTCATCGCAATCATACCCAAGTCCTTTTTGGGAGTGTGTTTCCCTGCAGCCGCAAACTTGGCGACCGCTGCGCGGGGGGTCGCCTTCGACATTTGGCCTCCGGTATTGGAGTACACCTCGGTATCGAGCACCAAGACATTCACGTTGCGCCCGCTAGCGAGCACGTGGTCCAAGCCCCCGAAGCCGATGTCATAGGCCCAGCCGTCGCCACCAACGATCCAGACACTGCGCTTCACGAGAACGTCCGCAAGGCTGAGGAGCTGCCGCGCATCGCTCGAGTCGATCGCCCGCAACCGCTCTTTCAGCGCGCTGACGCGCTGGCGCTGCTCGTACAGGTCTGCCTCGTCTTTTTCTTCCGCGGTGAGGATCGCGGCTGCCAGATCAGGGCCAACAGCGCTGGCAAGTTTCCGCAGGAGCTCCGTCGCAAACTCTTTCTGTCGGTCGATCGACAGGCGGAAGCCGAGCCCGAACTCGGCGTTGTCTTCGAACAGCGAGTTGGACCATGCCGGGCCCCGCCCTTCGACGTTGTGCGTCCACGGTGTGGTCGGCAGGTTGCCGCCGTAGATCGACGAGCAGCCAGTGGCGTTGGCGATCACGGCGCGGTCGCCGAACAGCTGCGTGAGCAGCTTGATGTAGGGCGTCTCTCCGCAGCCAGCACACGCACTCGAGAACTCGAACAGGGGTTGCTGCACCTGTTGCTGGCGGATGGAAGCGACCTTCACCTGGCGGCGATCCAACTCGGGAATGGTCAAGAAGAAGCGCCAGTTCTCGCGCTCCTGCGCGCGCAACGGCGGCTGCGGGCGCATGTTGATCGCCTTGAGGCGGGTTTCGGACTTGTTCTTGGCGGGGCAGACATCGACGCAGATGCCGCAGCCGGTGCAATCTTCCGGGGCGACCTGGATCGTGTAGCGCAGCCCTTGCCACTCGCGGTCGCGCGCGGCCATCGACTTGAACGTGGGCGGGGCCCCGTCCAGATATCGTGGCTCATACGCCTTGATGCGGATGACACTGTGCGGGCACACCATCGCGCACTTGCCGCACTCGATGCACACCGGCGGATCCCACACCGGGATCTCCAAAGCAATGTTGCGCTTCTCCCACTTGGACGTGCCGGTGGGGTACGTCCCGTCAGCCGGCAACGCGCTCACCGGCAACTCGTCGCCGCACCCGGCAATCATCTTGGCCGTCACCTCGCGCACGAAAGCGGGCGCTTCGGCCGGCACGGGCGGGGGCATCTCGATGGTACCGTCCGCGCGTGCAGGCACCGGCACCTCGAACAGGTGCGCCAGCGTGGCGTCCACAGCCGCGAAGTTCATCCGTACGATCTCATCGCCCTTGCTGCCATAAGTTTTTTCAATCGACCGCTTGATCGCGGCAACGGCGGCCTCCCTGGGCAACACGCCGGAGATTGCGAAGAAGCACACTTGCATGACCGTGTTGATGCGTGCGCCCATGCCACTCTCGCGTGCCACCTTGTAGGCGTCGATGACGTACAACTTCAGCTGCTTGGCGACGATCTGCTCCTGAACCGGCCGCGGTAGATGGTCCCACACGTCGGCCGGCCCGAAGGGGCTGTTCAACAGGAACGTACCCCCGGGCACGATGGCCGCCAGCATATCGTAGCGCTCGAGGAAGACCCATTGATGGCAGCCCACGAAGTTCGCCCGATGCACGAGATAGGTGGACCGAATCGGGTCGGGTCCGAAGCGCAGATGAGAGACCGTGACTGCCCCTGCCTTCTTTGAATCGTAGACGAAGTAGCCCTGCCCGTAGTTGCCGGTCTCCTCCCCGATGATCTTGATCGAGTTCTTGTTCGCACTCACGGTGCCGTCGGAGCCGAGACCATAAAACAGCGCGCGGATCACCGTGTCCGGCTCGATGGAAAATTCAGGCTCGTACGCGATACTGCTACCGGTCAGGTCATCGTGGATCCCGAGGGTGAAATGATTCTTCGGCCGGTCTCTTGAAAGCTCATCAAACAAACCCTTGATCATCGCCGGCGTCAACTCCTTCGACGACAAGCCGTAGCGGCCGCCCGTGACCTTCGGGCGTCCCCGCAGCCTTCCCCACCCCTGCTCCATACCTTCCTGCAGCGCGGCCACGCAGTCGAGGTAGAGCGGTTCGCCCGCGCTGCCGGGCTCCTTGGTACGGTCCAACACGGCTATCGCCTGCGTGGTGGACGGAAGGGCAGCCACGAAACAGCGCATGTCGAAGGGCCGGTACAGACGGACCTTGACCACACCGACCCTCGCGCCATGCTGGTTCAGCTCCTCGACGGTTTCATGCGCTGCCTCGGCCCCCGATCCCATCAGCACGATCACCCGCTCGGCGTCAGGGGCGCCGTGGTAGTCGAACAGGTGATAGCGCCGCCCAACTAGCGCCGCGAACCTATCCATGGCCTTCTGTGTGATCTCCGGACAAGCCGCGTAGTAGGGGTTGACCGTCTCCCGGGCCTGGAAGAACACGTCGGGATTCTGTGCCGTGCCCCGAACCACGGGCTGGTCGGGCGAGAGAGCACGTGCACGGTGTGCGAGCACGAACTCATCGTCGATCATGGCACGCAGATCGTCGCCGGAAAGAACCTGGATCTTCGACACCTCATGCGAGGTCCGAAAGCCGTCGAAGAAATGGACAAAGGGAATCCGGCTCTCCAGCGTCGCCGCCTGGGCAATGAGAGCAAAGTCCATGGCTTCCTGCACCGAGGCGGAGCACAGCAACGCAAAGCCGGTGGCACGGACCGCCATCACGTCACTGTGATCGTCGAAGATCGACAACGCCTGCGCCGCCACCGACCGTGTGGCCACGTGGAATACGGTCGGCGTCAGCTCCCCGGCGATCTTGTACATGTTGGGTATCATCAGCAGCAGCCCCTGCGAGGCGGTAAAGGTGGTCGCCAACGATCCGGTTTGCAAAGCGCCATGCACCGCCCCGGCCGCTCCCCCTTCACTTTGCATCTCCACCACTGACGGCACTGTACCCCAGATGTTCCGCCTGCCCTCGGAGCTCCAGGCGTCGGCCCACTCGCCCATCGGGGAGGACGGCGTGATCGGATAAATGGCAATGACTTCATTGAGGCGGTGCGCCACGGAGGCTACTGCCTCGTTCCCATCAAGGGTCACAAAACTGCTCTTCATGCTCAATCCAGCTCCACTCCCGCCCGTTTCGTTCCGGACATTGATCGCTAGTACCAGTGAATCGGGACCAGCAAGAACGTTGCCGCGCGCGTTCGGTAGCGCCGGCACGGCACGCGCCCGCGGCGCGAATGCTTGATTCCTACACGCGGGAATCAGCGCGGGTCAAGAGCGATCGGCCTCGACGACGCAGCGCGCCGTACGCTGAGCAATGACGGGCCCGAGCTATTATGATAGCGTCGTTATGATGGTGAGTTCTGCGCAAAACTCCGTACCAAGTGTCGAGGCGTTCGACGAAAAGCAGTTCTACCTGGAAGAGTTTCGCGGGCACACCCTGCTGTTCTCGATCCCCGTCGGCGAGTTGCAGGGTGACGAGGATTGGGAACGGCTCGCGGCGATCGTACGTGAACTGCTGACCAACGGCACACGGGTCGTGATTCTGGTAGCCACGCCGGACAGTGCGAAGGGCGACCAGGTTCTGCGCCGACTGCAGCGGCGGCTCGGACAACGCATTTTCCGTCAGGAGACGATGCCACTTTTCCCGCAGCGAGGTGCGCGGACCGCTGCGTTCATCCCGCTCGAGGCGCACGCCTTGCGGACGCCACACGGGACAACCGCCCCGCTGGCGACGATTTGGATCACCCTGCGGCGGGGCCCGCTGCTGGTGGGTGTCGTCAGCGGCGTCACGCACGCCGCAGCAACACGGTTCGCGCAACAGGTTGGCACCCGCCTGCGCGTCCATAAGCTGATTCTGGTCGAACCGGCAGGCGGCGTCGTCGGCGCCGACGGCAGGCAGATCTCGTTCATGGATGAGACGATGCTTGCCACCCTGTCGTCGGCGGGACAGGCGGAGTGGGCGGGGGTCGCGGATCGGTCCGCAACGTTCGCTGCCGTACGCGCGGCATTGCTCGGGGGAGTGTCCTCGGTAAATCTCTGCACCTTGCCGGGTGCAGCGCGGGAACTTTTCACCTACGAGGGGTCGGGAACGTTGTTCACCCTGGCCGACTACTGCACCGTGCAACGGCTCGGCATCGACGATTTCCAGGAAGTCGAACGCCTGATCGAACGCGGGCAGCGCGAGGGTGTGCTCCGACTCCGAACTCCCGACGAAGTCGCGCACCTGCTCATCAACGGGTATGGCGCAACGGTGGGGGCTCGGCACCTCTCGGGCATCTGCGCGCTGGTCACGGCGCCCTACGCCGCCGACCGCGCGGGTGAAGTGGTGGGGCTCTACACCATGACGCGCTTCAAGCACGAAGGTGTCGGGGCACGGCTAATGACGCGGCTCCTCGCCGATGCGCACGCGGCCCGCCTTGCGTACGTGTTTGCCTGCACCACCGAAGTACGTGCCCAGGTGTTTTTCGAACGCCAGGGGTTCCGGAGAGTGGGGCCGGGGGAGGTTCCGGCGGCGAAGTGGCAGTCCTACGACCCGCAACGCAAGAGCCAGGTCGCCGTGTTCCGCTTGGATCTCCTGGGGGGCGAGCAGCGAGAAGGTGCGCAGCGGTGATCATCGGCATTGACATCGGCGGTTCCACCACCGACGCCGTGCTGCTCGACGACGACGTGCGCGTCGTCAGCGTCGAGGCCAACGACCCGGTCGCGGCCGCCGCTGGCGCCCTCGGAAAACTCGTGAACGACCTGCATCACCGCTTGAGCGACATCGGCGCCATCGCCGTCACCGGGGGACGCGCGCGCTTCCTCGGGGGCGACTTACTCGGCGTGCCGGTGCGCAAGGTCTCGGAGATCACCGCCATTGGTGTTGGCGGTTCCAGCCTGGCTCACAGGAAGGAGGCGTTGGTCGTCTCCATGGGAACGGGCACCGCGATGGTGTCGGTCAAAGACAAGGACATCACGCATGTCAGCGGCACGGGAGTCGGCGGTGGGACGCTGCTCGGACTGTCGAAGCACCTGCTCAACGTGGCACGCCTGGAGACGCTCCAAGGGCTGGCCGAAGGTGGTGACCTGTCACGCATTGACCTCACCGTGGGGGACCTCGCCGGCGGGCCGGTGGGCAATCTGCCCGCTGACGCCACGGCCAGCAACTTCGGGAACCTGTCGTCCGACGCGACGCCGGAGGACAAGGCACGAGCGCTGGTGAACATGATCGCCGAGGTCATCGTGGTGCTCAGCGTCACTGCCGCACGCGCAAGCGGATTGCGCGACATCGTGCTGACTGGCAAGCTACTACGCGTGAGGCCCTTCATCGAACGCATCACAGCGACTCGCCTGCTCTTCGACCGTCACTTCATCATTCCGGAGCACGCGGAGTTCGCCACAGCCATTGGCGCCGCACGCAGCTTGCGAGCGTAACGGAGACAGCGGTACATGGCGCGAGCCTGTAAGACCATTGGAACTGCGTTGGCGCTCCTGGGGATGGCCGTGGCGCTGGTGTTCGTCGTTGTCATCGTGCACGATGACGCTTACGGGCGTGCCGCCTTGGCCGCCGAGCGCAATCCGGGAAATGTCATGTACGAAGCTCAGTTTGGTGCCGCCAAAGTCCGGCGCGGTTTCCAGCTCGTGGGGATCATCGCGGGCATCCTGCTCGCGGTCAACGGAACAACACTGGTCGGTTTGGGCGTCGTCGCCGGACGCGGCGGCCGCAAGCGAAAGGACACGGCCCCCAGCGGCTCCCCATGACTTGCCGGCCCGCTCCGTAACCGGCGTGTGAGACGGACACACGTGCCGATGACCGTGTTCATTACCGGCGCGTCCAGCGGGATTGGTGCCGCCACGGCGCGTGCTTTTGGCCTTGCCGGCGCCCGGCTCGTGCTCGCCGCCCGGCGCTTCAGCCGACTGCGGCAGCTGGCGGCGGAGCTGCCCGTGCCCACGCATCTCATGGCGCTTGACGTACGGGACCGTGCTGCGGTCCACCGTACCGTGGCAGCCCTGCCGGAGGCGTTTGCACCGATCGACGTGCTGGTGAACAACGCCGGCCTGTCTCGGGGCCTCGAACCGCTGCACAGGGGAGCCGAGGACGACTGGGACGAAATGATCGACACCAATGTCAAGGGCTTGCTGTACGTGACCCGTGCGGTGCTCCCTGCGATGGTGGCGCGCGGGCACGGTCACGTCATCAACGTCGGCTCCGTAGCGGGGCACGACGGCTACCCTGGCGGCAACGTCTACTGCGCCAGCAAGGCCGCCGTACGTGCATTGAACAAAGCAATGCGACTCGATCTGCACGGCACCGGCGTCCGTGTCAGCACCGTAGACCCCGGGCTCGTCCCAACGGAGTTCAGCGAAGTCCGTTTCCACGGCGACCGCCTCCGTGCCGCGAGCGTGTACGAGAACACCCGCCCACTCACCGCCACTGACGTGGCGGAGGCCATTGTCTGGTGTGCTGGCCGGCCGCCCTGGGTCAACGTGGAAGAGCTGCTCTTGATGCCGACGGACCAGGCCGCGCCGGCACTGGTGCACCGCCGTCCCCTTTCAGCCGCAGAGACTCAGGCGACCGCACCCTTGGCCGAGCGCTGGTTGCAGGCGTGGAACGCCCACGACGTGGACCGCATCCTCGCCCTGTACGCCACCGGCGCCCGGCACACCAGCCAGCACGTGCGTGCCATCACCGGTGGGGGTGACACGCTGCGCGGACGGGACGCCATCGGCGCGTACGTCCGCCGCAGCCTCCTGCAATATCCCTCTTTACGCTTCGAGCCGGTCTCCGTCGCCACTGGACCGTGGACCGTGGTGATCGAATATCGTGCCCACGGGGTTGGCACCGGTGAGTCAACCGTGGAGCTGTTCGAGCTCGACGCCGACGGATTGATCGTACACGCGCGCGCGTATCAGGGGAGCATGGCCGCGGATGGGCCGCACGCAAGCTGAGGCGCACTTCAAACCGATGCCACGCTTTACTCCTTCTTCTTCAGCCGGTCGCGATTGGCATCGATGAAGGCCCGAAGCTCGCTGGCCACACCGAGCAGCTTATCCCACTGCTCTTGATAGAGCGTGACTGGAAACCGGCCTAGCCCGTAGACCGAAACGGCTCCTTTCTCCGAAACACGAAACGTGACGGCGCTGGGGCGCCCCCGAGCTTTGAGTGCCTCGTTCTCCGCCCGTAAGCGCTCGATCTCCCTCTGCAGTTCCTCGTCGGCCACCATCGCCTCCAGTCACGGCTGCAGTGCTGTACGGTCGTAATAGAACCGTTCGCACACGATCTTGCCGTCTTGTGTTTCGTGAATAGCGACCTCGCTGAGGTCCGCTCGCTTGCCAGTCGCCGCAAATGTCACGTGGCCGGTCCATTCGATGATGATGGTGTTGCCACCGACCCACACCTTGCGTGCCCGCCACGACGAGTCGCTGACCGTTCGGCGCCACCTTGCAAACTTGTCCTTGATGGCCTTGATCCCGACTGCAGGTGGCATGCCGGGTTCGATCGATTCGACCCCTTTGGCGTACAGCGCGAACGATGCGTGGTCGTCGTGCTTCACCGTCAGCTCCACAATGCGCCGAGCCAAGTCCCGGACAGGATTGGACGGGGGAGCCCGCCGAACGCTCGTGCGGGCACGAGGGTTCGGCGCGGCCTGCTTGCGCTGGGCCGGTGCGCCTGTCCTCGGTGCCACCCGGGACCGTTTGCGCGAGGCAGCCGGCCGGGTCTTCCTTGTAGGTCGCTTTTTCGCCATGGCACTCCCTTTCCACCGCGCACTTATAGCACCACCCTTTGCGCCGGGTCACGTGCCGCAGCGCACGTTGCCCATCACAGCGCTCGCGTTTTGGCGTTCCGTTGACATGCGGTCCCCTCTGACAACCCGCACCCCCCCGTGTTGCAACTGTCAAGACACGCCTCATCCCATCGTCAGAGCGAACGACATGGATCGCCCCAGGCCACTGCGAGCGTACAGGCATGATGAGCGGAAGTCTTGGCACACGCCTTGCATTCTGCTACGGCCGTTGCCGAGGCAAGGCATGAGCAGGGCTCGTGACAGTCTCAAGTTGAAACACCCCCATTCGTTGCGTCGCAGGCGCCTGACGGAGACGACCAGCGCGCGCGTACTCGGTTGCCCACAACCGGCAGGCAGCAATTCGCTTACCGAGCCGCCTAGCGAGCCAGTGCTGCATCCAGGCACCCGCCGGGCAGAAGGTCGCCCTCCAGCAAGATGACCACAGCCTCGCGCAGCCAGCCTCCAGACCACTGCGACCATTGTGAGGCCCGGCAAAAAGAGCTGGAGCGTGCGGTTGCAAAGCTCGTCGTCCACCAGCGGGCACTGACCCGTACCGTGCATGCGTGCGAGGAACGGTTGAAGGCATTCGCTGCACGCCTCAATGCGGACGAGCCGACTGAAGCTGCGGAGAGGGCAAAGAGTACGCATGCCCTGGCCCGGGCGGACCAGGCGTTACGTCGTGTGGCGGAGCTGGCTGCCGCCCACGAACAGGGGCGGAATCTGAGTGCCCGCCACGCGCGAGACTACGATGCGCTGAGCGCCGCCCTCCAGCGACTCGAACGGCAACTCACCGCGACGCGCATGCGCCTGGATGCCGCCCTGGGAAGTAGTATCCAAACAATCGACAAGGGCTCCGCGCCCAGTAGAGCGGAGGTGGATGAACTCCGGCGGTTGATCCAGCGTGTTCTGGCAGATCAGCAGCGAGCGAGAGCCGCGCTGCGAATCGTGGTCCGCAAGTCCTGGGGCATCGGCCAGCGGTTCACTATGGCGTGGGAGCGGTTCCGACTCACTCTTGACCGTGCGATCCGGAAATGGCCGGTGGCAACTGACCGAGCGTTGCGCAAGCCACCGGAAGGCCTTGCGGAGACGCGCACGCCATCCCCGACCTCCGGAGCACTCGACTCTTGGAGGGGTCCTATTCTGGTCGGCCTCGGGTTGGGCCTGGTCATTCTGGTGCTCGCCATTTTCCGCGCCGTACAGTGGCAGGGTACGCCGACCCGCGGCCCGACTGCCCCCGCACTGTACAAGCCGGCTGAACCTGTGATCGAGTCGCAGGGCGGTGCAGGCGAACAACCGGGACAGCCACACGCCCGTGTTCCGCTCGCGCCGCCACGTGCGATCTCCCTCCTGGAGGGGCCGGCGGATGAACACGCCGCGCTCCCCTCCCACAACCAGCTGGCGCAGGCTGCAGGCGTACAGGCACAGGAGGCGAGCGAACCGGCCCAGCCGGTTGCGACACTGGGGGCTTCCGCACCGCCGCCGTGGACCCTTTACAGCCTTGAGCCCGAAGGCGCGACGGCCTGCGTTGTCGCAGCGGCGCACGATCGCGTGTGCGTCTACGTACGAGCGCCAGCCGAGACGGTGGCTGGCAGCTGCTATCC
The DNA here is from genome assembly GCA_046757585.1 of Binatia bacterium. GTDB lineage: Bacteria > Desulfobacterota > Binatia > HRBIN30 > HRBIN30 > JBHHYR01. Next base: position 25,146 of record JBHHYR010000031.1, read on the forward strand.
GATTGTTGCAGCGCAGCTGCACGCTTGGCCCCAGTGGCTGATCGCAGCCGAAGTCAGTCCCACACGGATACGTCTCGTGGATGAAAAGCGCCGAGCGCGGCTGCAGGTCGTGCCCGACACCGAGCCCCTCGGCGACGCGGTAGTGCAGCTCCGGCAGCAAGACTTCGGTGCGTTGTCGGTGCACGTCGCCCCCTGGCGTACGACGTGGGTTTCCACGGGCAGCCAGGCAGCCGGGAACGGGACCGCCGCGGCCGCTGCGCGGCTGCGAGACACGCTCGAGCGCTGGCGTCAGGCATGGGAGGGAAAGCGGTTCAAGGACTACATGGCCTTCTACCATCCGAAGTTCGCACCCCAAAAGGATCCGGACCGGCGGCACTGGCAGGCGCGCAAGCGCCGCCTGTTTCGGCGCCGCGCTGCGATCAAGGTACGGTTGAGTCCAGCGAGCATCGTCCTCGCCGACCGCGGTACGACGGCCTTCACCGACTTCGAACAGCTCTACCACTCCGGAAACCTCGAGTCCGAGGCGACCAAGGTGCTGCGTTGGCACTGGAACGGCCGCCGCTGGACGATCACCACTGAAACAGTCCTGCGAGAAAGTCAGCACAGGTGAGTGACGGCACACCGCCCCAGCCGCGCACAGCCTGGCTTGGCGGGGCAGCCCTCGGTTTTCCCGGTTGCCTTAACGACCTGCTCGCGGTAAGCAAGCTCGACCAATGGAAGGTTATGTATGAAGTGGGGGCTGCTGGCGGCCGTCCTGTTGCTAGCGATGCCAACGGCCCCGGCCGCACCCGGCACGCCGGGTGACGCATGGACCCAACCGGCGCGCTACGCGTTCGAGTACCGCGTCGATCTGCAGCCGGTGCACGTCGGCAACACGCAGCGGCTGCGCCTCTGGGTTCCTTACCCGGCAGTGACACCGAACCAGCGGGTACTCTCGGCACAAATCGACTCGCCATGGGCGTATCAGTTGACCCGCGATCGCTTGGGGAATCGAATCCTGTACATGGCGGGAACCGGCGCACCACCCACGCCGTTGGTGATGCGTTTCACCATCGAGCGCTGGCCGTCGCGTGGCATTCCGAACAGTGCAATTGCTCCCGGCTCACCGCTGAGTCCGGAGCACTACCGGGCCGCGCCCCGCTTGATCCCGCTCGCGCCGCTCATTCGCCGGATCGCGGAACGTGAAGGTCGCGGCCTTCACACAAGCCAGGAGAAGGTGCGCGCCTTTTACGACTACGTGGTCCGGAACATGCGCTATGACAAGCACGGCAAGGGGTGGGGCCGCGGCGATGCCATCTGGGCGTGTACCCACAAGCACGGTAACTGCACCGATTTCCATTCGCTGTTTATTGGCTTGGCACTGACACAGGAGATCCCCGCCCGTTTCGTCATCGGCTTCCCGATCCCGCTCGACCGCGACGATGGAACGATCCCGGGCTATCACTGCTGGGCCGAGTACTACGATCAGGAGCGTGGCTGGGTGCCGTTGGATTCCAGCGAAGGAAAGCGCAGCGGGAACCCTGACGCCTATTTC
>JBHHYR010000032.1:0-25888 GCA_046757585.1 Binatia bacterium
ACGCAAAATCGCTTACCCTCGCTACGGTGCCTGTTTTTCAACGGACTGCTAGTCGTGCAGCCCGCCGGGTGTCAATTGCTGCTGGGTGCGGCTGGGGTCACTGTGCCGCGCGAGCGAGCATCGTGCCACCAGCACCTTGCAGCAGAGCAACGGAACGTGAAAGAAAGCGGGAACGCTCCGCAGGTGCGAGAATAGCAAAGCGCTGCCGGGGAGGAGCTGAGATGCCAATGCTAGCAGGGAAGAAGGCTGTCGTCTTCGGAGTGGCCAACGATCATAGCATTGCCTGGGCGATTGCCCGGGCGCTGGACCGTGAAGGCACAGAGTTGGCGCTGACCTACCCGGGGCCGGGAATCGAACGGCGGGTACGACCGCTGGCCGAATCGCTCGGGGTGAAGCTCGTGCTCCCGTGCGATGTCACCAAGGATGAAGACGTCGCTGCTACGTTCCGGTCGTTGGCCGAGCAGTGGGGATCCGTCGATATTGTCATCCACGCGGTTGCCTTCGCGTTGCGCGACGAGTTGAAGGGCCGCTTCATCAACACGTCCCGGGCGGGTTTTCAGGTTGCGTTGGACGTCAGTGCATACTCGCTGGTGGCCATCGCCCGCCAGGCGGAGCCCTTGATGCACGCAGGAGGGTCGCTGCTCGCACTCACTTACTTCGGTGCAGAGAAGGTGATACCGCACTACAACGTGATGGGCATCGCTAAGGCGGCGCTTGAGGCCAGCGTCCGCTATCTGGCCTGGGATCTCGGGCCGCGCGGGATTCGGATCAACGCGATCTCAGCCGGGCCGATCCGCACCCTGTCGTCGGCGGGCATCAGCGGGTTCAAAGCCATGCTGCATCATCACGAAGAACGCGCCCCGCTCCAGCGCAACATCGCGGCGGCAGAAGTGGCTGGAACGGCAATCTACCTCTGTAGCGACTTCGCTAGCGGCGTGACGGGCGAAGTCGTGCACGTCGATGGCGGATACAGTATCGTGGGAATGTGACCGCTAGAGGCCTCATCCCATCAGGTCGATCCACCGCAGGACGCCGATCACGCCGAGGCAGAGGACCATGCCGATCAGTCGCGGATCGGCAAAGAGCGAGAGCACCTGGTGATCCATCGGTCTCCCTCCATGTCGTTTCACCCCGAACCCTGAACCACAGCCCCGTTAATAGGATGCCCGAGAGGAGCAAAAAGTTGCATTCATTTCTCTTTCCCCCCACGGAGTTGACGGGCATAGACGGGTAGCGGTTTGGGTGCTACTAGGCGGCTGGTGGAGGCAACCACGTCCTGATGCGACCTGTGCTCTTCCACCTCGGCGCCCTTGCGGTCTCGAGCTTCTGGGTCGCGGCCTTTCTCGGTTTCTTCGCGGCGTTTCTGGTCACGCACAACGGCATCCGCCGCCGCGGCTACGACGTCGCATGGGCATACGATCTCACCCTGTACGTCTACATCGGCGGTTGGGTAGGTGCCCGCTTGTTTCTGATCCCGACGGGCTGGGACTTGTTCACCGAGGATCCCATCGGGTTTTTGCTGTCGTCCAGCGGCTGGGTGTGGTACGGAGGCGTGGTTGGTGGCACGGTGGGGGCGTGGTGCTTTGCACGCCAGCGTAGGGTGTCGCTGCTTGTGCTGGCGGACATCATCGCGCCGGCACTGGCCATAGGTCACGGCATCGGGCGCATCGGCTGCCAGCTTGCCGGCGACGGGGACTACGGCCTGCCGACGAACCTGCCTTGGGGGATGAGCTACCCGAACGGGGTCGTTCCAACGGTGGAGACGGTGCACCCTGCACCAATCTACGAGATGCTTGCCTGCTTTGCGATCTTTGCCTACCTGTGGCGGCGCCAGCGCAAGAATCCCCCTAGCGGCGACCTGATCGGGCGGTACCTCATCCTGGCTGCCGCGACACGGTTTCTGATCGAATTCATCCGTCGCAATCCCGCCTGGCTCGCTGGCCTGACAACAGCCCAGTGGATGAGCATTAGCTCCAGCTTGATCGGGGTGGTGCTCCTCTGGCGCACGGCACACGCAGCCAACCGAGTTGCCTCGTCCGCGGTGAGGGCGTAGGATTCGACGTATGAGCAAGGCTGTGACCACCTGGCTTCTGCTGCTGCTCTTCTCGGGGGTCGCCTCGGCTGACATCATCGGGTGGCGGGATGAGCACGGGGTCCGGCACTACACAAACTTGAAGGCTGAGGTTCCCAAGGAACAGCAGCAGTCGGCGCACATCGTGGTCAACGAAATGGCACGCCGCCGGCCGGCGGCGGAGGTGGCTGCAAGCCGAGAGACAGCGGCACCAGAGGTTGCGACACGCGCCGCAGAGCCCCGGCGCGAGGCCGAGGTAGTGTACGACCGCTCACAGATTTCGGCTGCCTACGTCGAGGGCTTTCGGCGCGGCATGGAAGCCGCAGGCGGCTTCAGCGCGGGCGGCGGCGTACGGATCGCTGGCCCGTTGGCCGTCGCCAACGCGACGACTGCGGCGCCGTCTTACGGTTACGGCACACCGTACTTTCACCCGTTCGTTACCACCTCGTTCGACCGTGGCCGCTCGCGCCACCTGACACTGCGGCTCCTGCTGCAGGATCAATTTGCCCTCGACCGTGAGGCACCGTTTGTCTTTGAAGAGCGCCTGCTGCCGCCGTTCGGCCATTTGCCTTTAGGCGTGGCGCTCAACCCGTTTCTACCGCGGGGCCTGCCGCATGGCTTTCCACACCCGACACGGGTGATTGTTCGTTGAAAGGTTGCGGTGGAAACCCACACCAATGTGTCGACGCGCTGAGCATGAACGGCGGCCCGCTCGGGATTCAGCGAGTTTTGGCTTTGGGCCCCAGTCCGCCAGCGATGTGCTGGAAGATCCGGGGGCGGCGCTGTCCAAAGGCTATGCGCCATCGCCCTGAGGCGGCTTACTTCTGATGTCGCACCCTCGCCTGCTGGATAGGAGTGGGACGGTCCTGGTCGTGATCGATGTCCAGGAGGCGTACCGCGGCTTGACGGTCGAGCATGAGCGGATGGTGCGCGGCGTGCGACGACTCATCGATGCCGCCAGGATCCTCGGCCTGCCGATCCTGGCAACAGAGCAGTACCCGAAGGGGTTGGGGCACGTGATCCCGGAGGTAGCCGGCGGATTTCCTGCCGACTTCGAAGTCATCGAGAAGCTGTCGCTGAGCTGTTGCGGTGCGCCGCAGTTTACGGAGCGCCTCGGGCAGCTAGGATGTACCCAGGTGCTGGCCTGTGGCATCGAAGCACACGCGTGCGTCAACCAAACTGTGCATGATCTGCTCGATCGCGGCTATCAGGTGCACGTGCCCTACGACGCCATCTCCTCCCGTTTCGAGTACGACTACCGGACAGCATGGGACAAAATGCTGCGGTCCGGCGCAGTGCCGAGCACCGTGGAAATGGCCTGCCTGGAGTGGGTGCGTACTGCCGAGGCGCCTGACTTCAAGGCGGTGCAGAAGCTCCTGAAATAGGTTCTCACGACCAGCGCGCCCGGCGATTTTCTCGGGAAGCCCTGCCAAGGGGCGGCGGCAGGCCGTCGATGCACGTGCGGCTGCGCCCCTTGAACGCAGCTTTTGCCATTTGTGACCCTTCCGCCTGTTGTGCTATGCGGGCGGCGGATTGATCGGAGATTGCGGAGTCAGGAGGTCTGCCAGGATGCGGGGACGGGTGAGGAGCACGGGGCATCGAGGAAGAGGAGGATGTGGACTGAAACTGCCGGCGGATGGGATGGCATTGGTTCTGTTGCTGGCCCTCGGGGCCGTATCTGCCGGGAGGCGTGCCGTCGCGCAGAGCTGCCAGGGAGCGGCAGGCGTGGAACGCGTCAGCATCGCCAGCTCTGGTGCGCAAGGCGATGATCGTAGCCTCTTGCCCGCAATCAGTGCCGACGGATGTGTCGTCGCCTTCAAGTCGTCCGCGTCGAACCTCGTACCGTCGGACCGGAATGACAAAGTCGACGTGTTCGTGCGCGACCGAATGGCTGGCACCACCGTACGCGCCAGTCTTTCCGATATCCCGGGTGAAGAAGCCAATGACAACAGCTTTCCACCTGCGCTCGATCGGGACGGTGGCATCGTTGCGTTCCCTTCACTGGCGTCGAACATCGTTCGTGGCGATTTCAACCTGGGGGCCGACGTATTCGTCTATGATCGGGGGGATGCACTGACGGAGATTCTCACTCTCGTGCGTGATCAAAACGGGGAGGGACGGGGTGGCGGCGGGGCACTCGACATGCCTCCGAGCGTCAGTGCCGACGGCAGTCTGGTAGCCTTTTCCTCCGCGGCTGATGACCTCGTCGCGGCAGACGACAACCAGACAAGCGACGTGTTCGTGCACGACCGCGACACCGGTAACACGACACTGGCCAGCGTCGTCTCGTCGGGAAGCGCGCAGGGGCGTTCGGCCAACGGTGCCAGTGCCGGCGCGGTGATGAGCGCCGACGGCTGCCTGGTGGCCTTTTACTCCGATGCTTCAAACCTGGTTCCTGGTGATACGAACGGCTTCCGCGACGTCTTCGTACGCGACCGTTGCATCGGGACCACGGAGCGGGTGAGCGTATCGAGTAATGGGGAAGAAGGGAATGCGCCGAGTCAGGCCACGGGTTTTGCCCCGGCGATGAGTGCCGACGGACGTTACGTCGCCTTTTCATCGGCAGCGAACAATCTGAGCCCGGGCGACAGCAACGGGGTGACCGACATCTTCATCCGTGACCGTTCGCAGGGAACCACGGTGCGGGTGGCGCCGGGCGGCTGCGGCACGGGTGGCGGGGCTGCGCTGGAAACAGCGGCCGCGAGTAGTGCGCCGAGTTTCGGCGCGAACGGGCGTTTCCTGGCGTTCGTGTCACTGGACGCTGGTCTGGTTGGCGGGGATACCAACGGTGTCGCCGACGTCTTCATCTTGGATCAGTCCAGCGGCTTGATCGCTCGCGTGCTGGGGGACGGCAACGTGCAGCCGAACGGCGCGAGCAATTTCCCGCGCCTCAGCGCCGACGGCGAGTCGATCGTCTTTCAGTCCGACGCGAGCAATCTGGTTGCCGGTGACACCAACGAGGTAAGCGATGTCTTTGTCGCGGTCAATCCGTTCCTTTCCGGCGCCCCGATTCCAGGCGTGACACCCTTACCGACGTGTACATTCACGCCGACCCAACCGGGCGAGACGCCGACGAGGTCACCAACATTGACCCGGGGGACTCCGTCGCCAGCTCCTTCAACACCCACCCCGGCTGGCCCTCGTGCCACCGCGATACCGAGCACAGGGCCGGTGACGGCAACCGTGACGCCACTCAGCCCTCCTACCGCGACAACGACACCCAGCACGCCGCCACCGACGGGCGCTGAGACGCCTACCATGCGCCGCAAAGGGGGAGGGGGCGGCTGCCGCCTGGACCCGCGGCCGACTCGGCGGGCGATATGGAATGTCGTCTTGGGCCTTGGGTTCCCGCTGCTGATGGGGGTGCTGCGCCGGCGCCGGTGCAAGCATGCCCGGCACGCCTGATCTTGAAGAGGAGCCTTCTTGCGCCTGGACCGGCCTGGCCGGCCGGTGAGCTGCGCTGCTAGGCGCCCAGGCGCATGAGGAGGCGGACCGCCCAGGGGTCGGTTTTCGGCTTGCCCTTGCGATCCTGCACCAGCAAGCGGCGACGGGCGAGGTTCATACCAAAGTACCGCAGCGGTTCCCGCGGAAAGGAGACTGGCTTGGTACGTACAAAGCACAGCTCCGTCAGCTCGGTCTGCCGGTCAAGGACAAGGTCGCGTAGAATTTGCCCGCCGAGATGGGTCGGCGCAACGCCGTGCCCGGAGTAACCAAACCCGTAGTGGATGCGCCCGCCAGCCATGGTTCCGAAGGTGGGAACGAAACGCGCTGTAATTGCTACCGGTCCACCCCATTGGTGAGTGAAGCGTATCCCCGCAAGCTGGGGGTAGATGTCTTGCAAGTCGCGGCGCAGTCGGTCAAAGACGCGCGTGTTGCGGTCATGCTGGGGTCCGATGCTGGAACCGAAGTAATACGGCGCATCCTCCCCACCCATGAGGATCCGGCCGTCGGCAGTCGGCCGAAAATAGTGAATGTACGTGCGCTTGTCTTCCAAGCCCTGCTTTCCCTGCCACCCGACCGACGCCCACTGGCCTTCGCTCAGAGCCTCTGTGAGCACAATATAGGAATAGAGGGGGACCAGTAAGCGGTGAAATTCCGGAAACTGGACGGAGTACGCATTCGTTGCGAGCACCACCTTTTTCGCGTGGACCGTGCCCTGCTTGGTGTGCACCTTGGCACCTGAGTCATCACGGTCGATACGCTCAACCGCGGTCTGTTCGTACACGATGCCGCTTTGCTGGCGAACGACGCGAGCGATTCCCCTGGCCAGTCTGGCCGGGTTGACCAACGCACAGGTCTCTTCCTCCAGCCCGCAGCGGTACAAGGGTGACCGGATCTCGCGACGCAAGTCATCCCCTGGGCGGTACCGGATGTCCGTAATCCCGAGCGTTTCCGCCGCGCGCCGATCCGCTTCGATCCGTTCGACCTGACTGTCGTCAGTGGCGACGCCAATGAAGCCGTTCTTCTGGTAGTCGCATGGCACCTCATACTCGGCGGAGAACCCGCCGATGGCATCGACCGAGCGCGCCACTGCCGCATGCGCGGCGCGCGCCGGCTCGGCTCCGAAGGCTTGCACGAGGTCGTGTAGGCTGCGACTCAGCAAGGTCATCGCGAAGCCGCCGTTGCGCCCGCTAGCCCCGTAGCCAACCACATCGCGTTCGATCACCGCGAGCTTCAGGGACGGGTCGGCGCGCAAGAGAAAATGCGCTGTCCACAGCCCCGTAAAACCGCCACCAACGATCGCCACATCGACACTGACATTCCCGACGAGCGCCGGTCCAGGGGTATAGGGATCGGCTTCCAACCAGAAGCTCCGACTGGAAAAGTCCATCATCGGCAGAGATTTAGATGGTTCGCCACAGCCTGTAAAGCGCCACGGGCCTTCCGGTGCCTGGCGCATTGTGCTTTGAGCAGCCGCATGACGCCCATACACAGGTTTCGGCACCGCGGGCTCCGGGTGACCTTCCAGCATTTTCCGGGGCCGCTGACGGCGATTGCACTGAGCGTGCGAGCCGGCGCACGCTTCGACGGCACACATCCAGGCCTGGCTCACATGGCCGAACACATGCTCTTTCAAGGTACGACGTCGCTCGATCAGGTGGCGCTGAACCGGCGTGCCGCGGAGCTGGGCGGTGAGCACAATGCCGACACCGGATACGAGACGATTTCGCTCACCTTCGAGGTGTTCAACGACGACGTCGCAGATGCGATCGGGCTGCTTGCCGAGCAGTTTTATCACAGTAGCGTGAAGGAAGACCGCTTCCGCAAGGAACGTCGCGTGGTTATCGATGAGATTCGCGGCCGCATGGACGATCCGGCGGAACGGTTACAGCTGCGGGCCTGGGGGCGCTTCTTTCGGGGAGCGTTGTCCGACCCGGTCTGTGGCAGCCTGCGCAGCCTGCGGCAAATGCATGCGCGCCACGTCAGCGCATTCATCAAGCGCCACTTCACACATCGCCAGAGCGTCCTCGCGGTCGTCGGAGGCATCTCCGCAGCGGCGACACAGGCCGCGATCAGCCAACACTTCAACGCACGCGACACGAAAAGCCTTCGCCGGATCCCGCGATTTCAGCTCGGTAGCAACGGGATAGTACGCCTGCGCGGCGGGGGTGGGCAGGCCTACGTCGTGAAGCTCATCGCCGTTCCCCCCACGCCACGGAAGGTCATTGCAGTCGGGGTCGCGCTGGACCTGATTGGCGCCGACCCGGATAGCCGGCTGTTTCAGGAAATTCGCGAACGCCTGGGCCTCGGCTATGACGTGTCCGCCACCGTGGACTGGGGTGCCGACTGGGCGGTCGCGATCGTGGCGGCCAGCGCGGCGCGTGGAGCGGCGAGGCGGCTGGTACGTACCATCCAAGACACATGCCGCCGGGCGGCCGCGGAAGGCTTTGCCACGGACGAGCTGCAGCGAGCGCGGAAGAAACTCCGCTACCGCTACGCGTCCCTGGCGGAAAACCGCTTTGAACGGGCGCTGGCATTGGCTGAAGGCACGCTGCTCGGATTTCCCCTCCCGGAAGAGGCCGAGCGGGTCATCAGCAGGATGCCGCAAGCGGAAATCGAAGCCGCCTGGCGAAGCGCGCTGCAGGGGCACAGCCTGACAGCCGTGCTGGCCGACTGAGCGGTAGCCGGCTTCCAATCCTTTCGGATGAACGGTAGAAGATTCGCGCCCCGAGGACCGTGCGATGCGTGATGCCGTGTGTGGACTGGCCGCGGAGACGAAGGTTGAGACGCCGGAAGGTGCCATGGCCATCCGCACGGTGGTAGGCAAAGCCATCGCGGTGTTCACCCGCGAGGAAGGCGGCCGGACACGTTTCCGTATGATGCGGAACGTCCGCAAGGTGGCTGAGCAGCAACCGGTCCTGACGATTACATTGGAAAGCGGCCAGTCGTTTCGCGTCGCGCCGGAGCAGGTGCTGTTCAAAAAGGGAATGGTCGAATGCCGTGCCGATGCGTTGCGGGCCGGTGATCACCTCGAACCCAGCTTCGCGTACCCCGAAGGCTACCGGTTTACTGACGAGGTGGACGGTGGGGAACGGCAGTCCACTGCCAGCCTTCGGGTCGTTAATATCAAGGCCGGTGGAAGCGCGGATATCTACACACTCGGCGTTAATCGCACGGGCTGCTTTTTCCTCACCGTTGGAGTCCTCTGCAAAGCGGAGAAGCTTCCCGCCGCCTGACCGAGGCTTGGGCGGCGGCCCGAACGGGCTGCGCCCGAGCGCGACATCCAGAGGTCAGCGGCCATACGCTCCGCCGAGGTGGTCGTACGGATCGATACCTTGCGCGAGATCCCGCTTGTATTTCATGTCGTCGATGTACCGCTCGAGCCCTTCGACCAGGAAGTCGAGGAAATCACGCGTCGACAGAATGCCCGCGGGCTTGCCGGCACGCATGACTGGCAGATGCCGGAACTTCCGTTCCCGGAACACCGCCAGAACCGCCTTCAGCGGCGCATTCACGTCAACAGTAACGACATCGCGGGTGGCAACGTCACCAACGTCAGTTGTCCGAGGGTCACGCTGTTCCCGTACCACCCGGGTGAGCAGATCGCGTTCGGAGAACAAACCCCAGAGCGTGTTCCGGTCCATGATTAGCACCGCCCCCACCTTGTTGCTGCTCATCCGCTGTACCACCTGTGCAACGGTTTCGTACGGTGTTGCGGTGACCATCCGGGTGACCATCAACGTATCGATTCCCGCCATGCCCTGCTCCTCCTGCGGCCTGTGCTGCTGCGTCTCGGTGTCTCGGCAGCAAGGAACGGCCCAAGCTGCGGGAGTTAGCAAGAATACGGCCTTCGGCGCCGGCCGATTCGCAAAATTGCGACGGCGCGGTATCCCTGATTCGCAGGTGTTGTCATTAAAACCATAATCGGCAGAGAAGCCGGCGGCGAAACGATTCCAGAGCTCCGACCTGAATTTGCCCTTGCCACGGCGGCAGGCCGGAGCGGTTGCTGCATCTGGGATCATCATCATAATCTCTGAGCCCAGGAGGTCTGAATTTGCCTTGACGCTGGGAAGAAGACATCATGCGTCCCAGCATGTGTAGGAGCTGCATTCCGGCCCTTGGGCTTGCCGTGGGCGTCCTTGTCGTGTCGCTTCTTTACTCGCCAGCGGCGCAGGCCCAGTGTTGCCAGTGCAACGGTCCTAACGCATGCGGGCCGCCGGGCGAAGGCGGGGAGTGTGGCACCGGCGGGGACGGCCAACCTTGTACGTTGATCGCGAGCGCCGCATGCGAGTCCATGACCGGCGCATGCACGACCTTCACCGCAACCAGCACTCCGACGGCCACGTCGACACCGACCTCCACATCAACGGCTACGTCCACCCCGACACCTTCGTCAACGGCGACCGCGACTCCAACATCAACCAGCACGGTGACACCCACCGCGACGGCAACCGATACTCCGACCGAAACGCCCACGGCCACGCTGACACCCACCAGCACCGCCACGCCTCCTGGCCCCAACGACTGCTGTCAATGCAACTCGGGTGCTGATGCGTGCGTTGCGCCACCGCCCGGGATGCCGCCGAGTTGTGGGAGCTGCCAGGTGGTACCCAACGCCGTATGCGATGGAAGCTCCGGGCGGTGCATGGTTTTCACGCCGACGCGGACCGAGACGCCCACCGCGACGCCGACCGCCACACGGACACCTACGGCGACCGCGACATTCACGACCACGGCGACGCCGACGCTGACGCCGACTGCCAGCTTCACAGCCACCCCCACCGTGACTCTGACACCGACTCACACGCCGACGGCGACGCTCACGCCCACGGTAACGCTCACGGCCACGGCAACAAACACGGCGACAGTCACCATCACACCGACCAGTACGTCCACACCAACCGTGACACCAACGTTCACGCTCACAGCGACACCTACGGATACGTCCACACCCACCGCAACGCCGACAGTAACGCTGACAAGCACGGTAACGCCGACTCCCCTGGGCCCCGGCTACTGCTGTCAGCGCGGGGGAGGGTTTCCGGCGTGCGGCCCACCACAGCAGGGCGGCTGCGGTCCCAACGCGACGGCGGTTCCGGATGCCGTCTGTCGGGCCTCGGGGACACCGGGTGCCGGGCGATGTGCGACGTTCACGCCCGCGTCCGTGGGTACACCGAGCCCGACGCCCAGTGTGCCGTCCACTTCCACAGCGAGCCCGACGCCAACGCCGAGCGAGACCCCAACGTCCAGTGCAACCGCTAGTGCGACGGCGGGCGTCACACGCACGGCAACCACGACCCCGTCACGCAGCGCGACCGCCACGCGCACCGAAACACCGAGCCCAACGCCCGCTCCGTGCGTTGGCGATTGCAACGGGAACGGCGCAGTGACCGTCGATGAGCTCGTCAGGGGAGTGAACATCACTCTCGGTACGATTTCGGTCACCGCGTGCCCGGCGCTCGATGCGGATGGGAGCGGCGCGGTGACCATCGACGAGCTCATCGCCGCGGTAAACAACAGCCTCGGCGGATGCCTGCGGCCGTAACCAGCGGTGAGCAGAGTCGGATCCCCGTAGCCTGGACACTCCTGCTGGGGCTTGTGCTCTTCAAGCTTGGCCTCCACGTCATCTCGAGCGGTCCGCTAGCGTACGGCTACATGAGTGATGAACTGTACTACCTCGACTGCGCCAATCACCTGGCGTGGGGATACGTCGATCACCCGCCGCTGTCAGTGGCCGTTCTGTGGTTGGCGCGAGCAGTGCTCGGAGATTCGCTGGTGGCGGTGCGGCTCCCAGCGGCGCTGGCTGCGCACCCGCTGGCCATGGCTTGCTGGCGCAGCCGCGGTCGCGCTGTTCACGCCGCACATCATCTGGCAAGTGCGGCACGACTGGCCGACCCTCGAGTTCATGCGGAACGCCGTTCGGTACAAGTTGCCGGAAAAGTCGGCGGTGACGTTCCTTGGCGAGCAGGCCCTCATGCTCCAACCGGTGGCGGTACCTTTCTGGATCGCGGGTCTCCTGTACTACAGCGTTACCAGACCAGGCAGGCCCTACCGGCCATTGGCGTGGATCTGGGCGACGGTAATCGTCACCCTCATGGCAAGCGGCCACGCGCGTTCCAACTACAGCGGGCCCGCGTACGTAATCCTGCTCGCGGCGGGCGGTGTGGCTGTGGAACGGCTTGCGCGGGCACATTCCTGGCGTTGGCTCCCGCCTGTTGTGGCTGGTGTGTTCGTAACCGCAGGGGCGGTCATCGTTCCTTTTGCCATCGACTGGCTCCCACCTGCCGACTACGTCGCCTACGAACGGGCCGTCGGCCTGACCGCCCCGACTGACGAACGGACCCAGCTCGGGGCCCTGCCGCTGCATTTCGCCCTGCGGTTTGGTTGGCCGGAGCTGACGCGGACCGTCACCCGCGTGTACCAGGGGCTGCCCGCAGAGGAGCGGGCGCAGGCGGGGATCATTGCCGAAACCTTTGGTGAGGCAGCGGCGCTCAACTTCTTCGGTCCGCAGGCGGGCTTGCCCCATGCGATCGGTACCCTCAACAACTATTGGCTGTGGGGACCCGGGCATTACACAGGTGAGATCATGCTTGTCATCGCCTCACCTGAATCGCGCCTCCTGCGCCTGTTCCGGCAGGTCGAGCGTACGGCGCCAATTCATTGCCACTACTGCATGCCGGACCTGGCGCACAAGTTCGTTTACATCTGCCGGCACAGCCGGCGCCCGCTCAGCGACCTGTGGCCGCAGCTGCGACACTACGAGTGACAGAACCGGCAGAACCCAGTTACTGGATACGCAAGTACACGGCGCCGTACGCTGGGACCTTCACCGCGGGCAGCGAACGCCCGACCACGGCGGTATAAGATTGGGTTGGTGTCTTCAGCCGTGTCCACATCTCGTGCTGAAGACCGAGCCAGTCGTTGTCACTGTAGAGCGTGTTGAAATCGCCGAAGGCGGGCGGGGCCGCGTGCGTGGCGCGGAAGGCCGCTGTAGTCGTCGCGCCGGGGCCCATCTCGTAAACGTCGACCTGATGGGCGCCGCAGGCTAATCCGTTGACGGCGACGCCGACTGTCATCGGTGTCCCGCGCACTGCCCCGCGGGCGTCGGATGCTGCCAGGCCGGCGACAACAGCGGCCGACTCACTGCTGCCGAGGGCAGGGCAGAGAGAAGCGAGCTCAGCGCTGCGGTCGGGACTTGCGGCGATCTGATCCAGGACGGCCCGCAGGCACTGGTTTTGTTCCTTGCGGTCACCGGTGTTCGTGCAACCGCACGCGGCTGCCAACGCGTCCATCCGGAAGCCGGCAGCGCGGTAGGAGCGTGTGAAGTGCATCTTGCCATCCGAGTCGAACTGCGACAGCAGCACATGGATGACGGCTGATTGGTCCTGCGCCGCAATCCAACCGAAGCTGCGGTCCGTTGTCGTCTCGATGCGGGCGCCGAGGAGGTTGTTGCGCATCTGTGCCGCTGCCCAAAATACACCCGCTTCGGGCTTAGGTAGAAGATGGGCTGTCATAAGCCCCATGGCGGTTTCGTAAAAGTCGTCGGGCGCTAGATCGTTGCGCTCGAACATGTCGAACACGTACGGGGTCACGTCGGTGCCGGAAGCTAGAAAGCCCGCCAGCGAGTAGGCGGCGTAACCGGCACCACGATGGTCGCAGGTGACGCTGCTGTCCGTTCCGGCCTCGGGTGCGGAGGCCCCGTCGGCTTGCAGTTGGCACGAGTGATCACCAAGCGCGGTCTGCCACTCATCGATGCGTAGCTGGGTGTTCGCCCAGCCGGCGGGGATAAACGACCGTGCTTCGTCGATTATGCCTGCGGCGAATGGGCCGCCCGGATCGGACACGTACATGTGAAACGAAACGAAGTCGAGTTCACCGCCGTCTTGATCGACGCGCGCCAGGAGCGTGGGCAGCAACGGGTTTCTTCCGGGGAACGCACCGTCATGCTGCGAGACGGCCGGACCACCAATCTTGATCTGACCTGCGATAGCTCGAAGAACGGGATCCGTGGCGATCTTGTGTTCGAGCGCGACCCGCATCTGCTCGAACATCTCTATGAACTGCGCTTGCTGGGAGCTGGTATCGTTCGGGTTCGGGCTGAACGAACCCGGTACGTCGGGCTCGTTCCAGATTTCGAAGCGTCGCACGCCCAACTGGGCGTAGTGCTTCACGACGCAGCCCCAGAAATCGTTGAACGCTTGATCATAGGCGCGGGGCGCAAAGGATGAATAGCCGCCTAGGCCGTTGGCCGGGTGGTTGCAGGTGCATCCTCCACCGCGCCTCATCCGGCCAGCGCAGGCGACCGGGTCACAGTCGGATGACAGTGAGGCGGGTGTGCCCGACATGCGCAACATGATGTCATCGCCTTCGGCAAACAGGCTCTCGATGATTTTGTCCAGGGAGGGTCTCGGTTCGGTACCCGCCTGCACGCCGAGGTAGTGACATCCGACGGGATCATCGAAGCCGAGATCCGGCCAGTGTTTGAGGCTGAATTCGAGGCGTACGCTGCGCGCGCTTGGGATCTGCCGTGCTGAACCGAAGGTCTGATTGATCGCATCCAGACGGTTGCCGACTTCAACGTGCTCTTGGGCGATATTGAAAGCGCGCAGCGGGTTGGGGTCGGGATACGGGGTAAATTGCCCGGCATCGAGGGTGATCGTGCGATCGGTGCCTGGCGGAGCAGGCAGCGCTCCCGTGGCTTGGCAGAACATGCCGTCTGGCACCGGGGGACACGCCGGTGGCGCGGGGGTCTTCGGCTCACCCCGGAAGAAGTCTTGGCGATCATGGGTTGGGGCCGCCTTCGGCGGTACGTCGGCACACCACTGCACGGCGGTGCCGAGCCGCAGCCGGACCGCGATCCGACCCTGCGTGGGCTCGTCGAGCGTATACAGCCAATCGGACTTCCCGGCTCTAATCCGAATAGTGTCCGGTTTGACCACGACCCGCTGGACCGGGCCGGTACGGCTCTTGTCTCGAAAGCGGTACCCGCGCGGGTTGCTCTCGCGGCCCAAGGCTTGCCAGCCTGCCGGTGGCAGCGCCACGGAGACGATCTCGCCGCTGCCTGCGGAGTTGTACACGGTGAGGATCGCTCCGTTCTCGCGCGGGTCACCCGCACTCCCGCGGTCGGGCGGCACGACGCGGTGCTCCATTCCCTCCTGGGTCGTGCGTACCCTGAAGCGAAACTTCCGCTTCGCGGTCTTCCCTCCCTGGGAGTCATCCTTCATCACAAGCGAGCGGACGGGAACCGGCACTTCCGGGATCGGTGCATGGTCGATGAAAACGTGCTCCTGGTTGCTGAAGGTAACCGTGGTACTCGTCGTGCCAAGCGGCGTCCCGAAGACGTCGTAGTACGGCTGTCCTTGGAAGGCCGGGGGTAAGCTGAGTGGCGTGCCATCCCATGACCAGGCAACACCGATCGAACTAGACGGACGATCCCAACGATAAAGGTAAGTCTGGTGCTCGTTCCCGTTGACGCGGATGCGCTGGATGCCGCGGGCGGTACCCACGAAACCGAGGAACTGCTGCAAGGCGTTGAACGCAGGCCTCTGACTGCCGTCGTCGGGGTCGAGCAGGCTCATGTTGCGAAAAGTCTGCTTCGCTGTGACGGGTGTCTTGATGTGAAACCAGAGAAAACGGTCGAACCCGCTCCCTAGTGTCAGCGACGGTCGCTGTGCGACCTCCCACGCCTGTCGTTCGAGGGTGAACGGCGGCCCGTCCCGCTTGTCGGGTCCGCCGGCCTCCGTAGCCATAATGTGCTTACCTTGAACATTCGCAGCTGCAAGGGTTTGCTGTAGCCAACTGGCGATATCGTCGGCGGCGGCGATGTCGCGATAGACGTGGTAGTCGAGGAAGTCCCAGGCTGATGCCTCCTCGATCAGCATGGCGAGTCCCTGACAGGGCTTGATCGCGTTACTCATCATCAAGTCCGAGAGACCGAGGCAGAGGCCGGTCGGCGGGTTGGCGTTCACGTAGAGGTTCGAGGCAAAGCCGGCAGCAACCACCTTGGCCTCCGGCGCCGCTCCCCGGATTGCGTCGCTGCCTGCACGCAGCAATGTGCGGTAGTCCTCGAGCGTGCCAGCCCAACCAGGGCTCGGGAAATTATACACTTCGTTCGAGATCTGGAAGTAGCGTACCTCCGGATAAAATTCCTGCACGACCGCGGCAACCCAGTTCGTGTACGCCGTCATGTTGTTGGGCAGGCCGTCGATCTCCTTGCCGTTCGCATCCTGTTGGTTGACGAAACAGGGGTGCTGGTCGCGCAGCGTCAGGACAATCGACAGCCCGGTCGCAGCGACGGTATCGATATCATTGGCAACGGTCGTCCAATCGTACGGCTCGTCACCCGTGCATCCTGTCTGTGCCGTGGGCTGCGTGTCTTTCCAGCGCACGGGAAGGCGGGAGATGGTCGTGCCGAGCATCTGGTGTTCCGGGGCGAGTCCCGCCCGCGCAGCCCACGCCCCGAGAGCGTCGTGCCTCAGTGGCCGCCAGTCGTAAACGGGAAGCTGGGTATCCTTACTCAGAGCTTGTGCCGCGAGGGGGAGAACCAAGTAGCAGAGCACCAGCAACCACCGGAACACGGGAAGACACCTTTCTGAATAAACAGCGTAACGCGGCTTCTCGCCCCGGTCAAAGTCAAAGAATACCTACTCAGCAGCTCTCCAATGTGATAGTCGTAGTCAGTAGCGGTCGGGAACAACCTGCAATGCGGATGATTACGATGGTTCGATGGCAGCGACAAGTTTTGGCGACGAGCCTTGTACTGGGCGGGCTCTGCGTGCTGGGAGGTGACGTAGCAGTGCATACGGCGCAACCGAACGCGCATGCCACCGCGAAGACAAAGGCCAGTCAGAAGGCTGATGGCGTCGTGATACGGCGCGGGGCCGCAGGCCAGAGGATTTATGTGGATCCGGAGACTGGCCGGATGGGAGCGCCACCACCGGGGAGATCCCTGAGCGCCGTAGTCAGCTTGGATCCCGCCATGAGTACGTCGGACCAGGGGTTGCTCGAGGTGCCCGCGCCGGGCGGCGGAATGATGGTTGATTTGCAAGGCCGCTTTCGCAGCGCCGCTGTGGCAAGGGTCAAGCCCGATGGGAGTGTGGTCACCGAGTGCCTGCCGGCACGCATGCGCGTTCCGAAACACTGACTACGGTCATGCGGTGTAGGAGCCAGTCTAGTATTTTGCTCCTTGTCGGGATCGCGAGCCTTGTTGCTCTACCGGCAACCCCACCGCTGCACGCGACCACGATCAGCGTCATCAACCTGGACGGGGTGGGCGAAGGATTCAACGACCAGACCCCGAGGGGCCCCGAAGGAGGGAATCCCGGGACGACGCTGGGCGACCTGCGGCTGAATGCGTTTCAAGAGGCCGCAGACAGGTGGGCCGCCATTGTGGCCAGCAGCGTCGTGGTCAAGGTGGAAGGGAGTTTTAATCCCTTGACGCCGTGCGGACCTGGGGGCGCCGTCCTCGGTTTTGCTGGCCCGAATTCCGTGTTCCGGGACTTTCTCAACGCCCCGGTCGCCAACACGTGGTTTGTGCAAGCAACCGCCAACAGCATAGCAGGCATGGATCTGTCAGGCGGTGGCAGTGATATGAGCGCGACCTTTAACAGCAGCATTGACGACGGATGCCTGCCGGGCCTCGCCGGCTGGTACTATGGCTTCGATGGCAATCCGCCGGCGGGCGAGCTGGATTTCCTGCCAGTTCTGGCGCACGAAATTGCGCACGGTCTCGGATTCCTGACGCTCGTGAGTCTTGGTAGCGGCGCAAAGTTCCATGGGTTCAATGACGCATTCATGCTGAATCTGGAAAATCACACCACGGGTAAGTTCTACCCCGCCATGACTGATGCGGAACGGGTGGCCGCGAGCACCAATACGGGGAATCTCCACTTCGTGGGAGCGAACGTCCGGGCGGCGAGCGACCTGCTATCGGTGGGAAAGACGGGTGATCATGTACATATGTTTGCGCCGAACCCCAGCCAGCCGGGTTCGTCAGTATCCCATTTCGATACGTCCCTGACGCCCAACGAATTGATGGAGCCGTCCTTTACCCAAACTCGCATGCAGACACTTACCGAGGCGGCCTTTGCGGACATTGGCTGGACGCTCCTGGGGCAGGGTCCAACTGCTACGCCCACTGTGACACCAACACCGACACCTATTCCAGAGCCACCCGCTTGCCCGGCGACACCCCTCGCTGGTTGCCGGACACCGTTGAAGTCGCGATTCCTCCTGAAGGACAAGACGGTTGCTAACGCCGCCGATCCTGACAAAAGGGATCGGCTCGTCTGGAAGTGGCTCCGGGGCCCCGCAACGACCTTCGCGGAGCTCGGGAATCCGGTGGCTAACCTCAGTAGCTACTCCCTGTGCGTGTACGACGAGTCCGCCGGTACACCAACCTTGGTGCTGAGCGCGGGGGCGCCCGCGGGAGGCACCTGCCGGAATGGGAAGCCGTGCTGGCAGCGGCTCGGTACCGCCGCCAATCCCACCGGCTACAGGTACCGCAATGCAGACCTCACCCCCGATGGGCTCCTGAAGATTGTCCTCAGGAAGGGGGATACCCCTGGCGGCCAGGCGAGGGTCGTTGTCATAGGGAAAGGCGCCAACCTACCCCTGCCGCTCCCGGTTGGTACAACCTACTTCAACCAGGACACCACCGCGATCGTGCAGTTCATCAAGAGCGACGGTGGAATATGCTGGGAGGCCAGATACGCCTCACCGGCGCGTAAGAATCAGAGCAGCGTTTTCAGAGACACGTGTGGCGTGGCTTTCAACCCGCCTTGCTGAAACTGCCGTAGGGGGCCGGGGGCGCGCCGAAAATATGGGGATTCCGCTCGCACGTTGGTGCATCACAGAGAAGACAGCGCGCCCTGGGTGATTCGAACACCCGACCTCTTGATTCGTAGTCAAGCGCTCTATCCGGCTGAGCTAAGGGCGCGTGTGCTGAAGCGGCCAGGATCAGTTCCCTAACACGCTCGATCGTATGGCGCAAGATTGTGACTGGCCGCTGGCTCACGTCGTGGGGGAGGCACGCCGTCACGGTGTTGCAGGTGCTGTTCCCCGCAGGAGCTGGCGGATGACCCTGATATGGTAGTTGATGCCTGACCACAGGGCGACGACGAGCGAAATCCACAGGAAGTACATGCCGCCAAGGTGAAAATCGATTCCAAGGAACTTGTAGTGCAGCAGTAACCCGTGCAGCGCGAACATCTGGAAGATCATCTTGTATTTGCCTAGCTCCTCCGCCGCCACAACAATGCCTTCACCGAGCGCTACCGCTCGTAGCCCCGTCACCGCAATCTCGCGGCCAATGATCACGACGGTCATCCAGGCAGGCACGGTCGGGGTCCTGTCCATACCAGCGAGCATGATCAGCGCCGCGGCAACGATGAGCTTGTCGGCAAGCGGATCCAGAAACGTGCCGAGGGTTGTGCTGATGCGCCACCGCCGTGCCACATACCCGTCGAAGAAATCCGACAGGCACGCGAGAAAGAAAGTCGCGGCAGCCAACACACTGGCCGTCGGTCCTGGATGGGTGAGGATCACGACCAGGATCGGAATCAGGAGGATGCGAAAGAAACTCAGAATGTTCGGGAGATTCGCCACGCCAGGCTCAAGTCACACCTTGAGTCTGGGTACCATGAACTCCTGCGGGGGAAAAGGGCAGGGGCTGGCGCTTACTGCTGTTGCAGGTAGCGGTCGCGGAAACGCAGGACGCGAGTGAGGTATTGCCACGTTTCCGGATACGGGGGAACACCCCCGTACTTGTCGACGGCTTGTTCACCGGCATTGTAGGCAGCCAGGGCTAGCCGCAGATTGCCCCCGTAGCGGTCCAGGAGGTAGCGCAGATGGGACACGCCACCTTCCACGTTCTGGCGCGGTTCAAACACCCGCCATACGTTGCGGCGCCGCGCCGTGGCGGGCATCAACTGCATGAGACCGAGCGCCCCCTTCGGCGACACAGCCCGCGGCACAAAATCGGACTCCGCGCGGATTACGGCCTTGACCAGTGCTACGTCGAGACCATGCCGGCGCGCCGCTTCACGAATGATCTTGTCGTAGGCACGCCGCCGCACGCCGCCAATGGCCCCCAGCCCGGCCATGTTCCAGCTTGCGGTGTCAGGCAAATAGTAGTGGTACTGGGGTGCGCTCGGCGCATTCGAGAAGTGCAGCACTCCGTGCGCGTCACGGTACATGTACATGTCAGCACGTAGCGGTGCCACCCACACAGCCACGCACAGAAGGCTCCCGAACCACCACAGCTGCTGCCAGCGCCTCATGTTGCGCGCAGGGTACTGAGTTGGTCAGTCCTTTTCAACCGCTTTTTTGCACTTGGCGCCGGCAGCCACGCATGTGCTAAAGCAACTGTCACCATGGAAACAGATTTTCTGGTGATCGGGAGTGGGCTGGCGGGACTGACGTTTGCGTTGAAGAGCGCGCAGGCAGGCTCGGTGATGGTGCTCACGAAAGACCGCTTGCCGGAGAGCGCCACGGAGTACGCCCAGGGTGGCATCGCTTCAGTGTGGAGCTCGGAAGACTCGTTTGCGGATCATAGTCGGGACACGATGGCTGCCGGCGCAGACCTCTGCCACCGCGATATCGTCGAACTGGTGGTTCGGGAGGGGCCCGAACGCATTCGCGAGCTGATCGCGCTGGGAACCAATTTTTCCCTCCGGCCCGGTGCCGAGGAGGGCGAGTACGATCTCGGACGTGAAGGCGGCCACAGCCATCGTCGGATCCTGCACGCGACGGACGCAACCGGCCGCGAAATCATGCGTGCCCTGGTCGAAGCCGTCCGCCGGCAAAGGAACATCACGGTCCTGGAACGCCACATGGCCGTGGATTTACTCATTGACGCCAAGTTCGATCCTTCGATCACCTGCCCATCATGCTGGGGTGCGTACGCGTTCGATCTGGACACTGGAACCGTCAAGCGTGTCCAAGCACGGGCCACGCTGCTGGCCACGGGAGGCACGGGCAAGGTGTACCTGTATACCAGCAATCCGGACGTCGCGACCGGCGACGGGATCGCCATGGCGTACCGGGCCGGCGTACCCATCGGCAACATGGAGTTCATTCAGTTCCACCCCACCTGCCTGTACCATCCCCAGGCGAAGTCTTTCCTCATCAGCGAAGCGCTCCGGGGCGAGGGCGCTATCTTGCGCCAACCAGGGGGCGACACCTTCATGAAGCACTATCATCCCGACGCGGAGCTAGCTCCCCGTGACATTGTCGCCCGCGCGATCGACAGTGAAATGAAAGTGCACGGCTTCGAGCACGTGTATCTGGATATCACGCACCGGGGGGCCACATTCATCCGGCAGCGGTTTCCTCATATCTACGCGCGCTGCCTGAGCTACGGCATCGACATCACCGCACAGCCGATCCCCGTGGTCCCGGCGGCACATTACTGCTGCGGCGGGGCCGTGACGGACGCCGACGGCGCAACCAGTGTCCAGCGCCTGTTTGCGGCAGGCGAAGTGGCGATGACCGGGCTGCACGGTGCAAACCGCCTCGCTTCCAACTCACTGCTCGAGGGTCTCGTTTTCGGACATCGGGCATCGGTGCGGGCCCGGCGGCGGCTCGAACGGGACCGCACCAGGGCCCCTCTGCTCCCGCCGTGGAATCCCGGCCATGCGGTCGACAGCGATGAATCGGTGGTGGTGACCCAGAACTGGGACGAGATCCGCCGCTTGATGTGGAACTACGTGGGGATCGTGCGTTCCAACCGCCGTCTGGCACGGGCGCTGCAGCGCATTGCACTCCTGCAACAGGAAATTCGCGACTACTACTGGGACTTCCTGGTGACCGGAGACTTGATCGAACTGCGCAACATCGCCTTGGTTGCGGAGCTGATCATCAAATCGGCCATCACCCGCAAGGAGAGTCGGGGGCTACACTGCAACATTGATCACCCTGACCGCGACGACCGCCATTGGCAGCATGACACCATCCTAGTTCCCGGAGTGCCCTTCGACCCCGGTCCGGGATTCACCGCGTCATTGCGCAGGCCGCGCCCGGCCGCCGGTGTGCAGCGGGGTGGACCGCCCGAGGCTGAGGTCGAGCAGGGGTAGCCGCCGTGGCGGCGATGCACGGGCAGCTGGGCCCTTACGGCATCAGCGTCGCGTATCCGAGCGGAAACTTGCGGCACAGCGAGATGACATCGTCGCCAATCGACACCAGAGCGCCGTCGTTGCCGACCGCGCGCAACGCGCGCGTGATCAGGTCGGCGATCACCTCCATCTCCGGTTCCTTCATGCCCCGCGTGGTCACTGCCGGCGTACCGATCCGCACGCCACTGGTCACAAAGGGGGAGCGGGTCTCGAACGGCACCGTGTTCTTGTTGACCGTGATGTGCGCCCGGTCAAGGGTCTCCTGTGCGACCTTTCCGGTCAGTTCACTGTGGCGCAGGTCGAGCAGCATCAGGTGATTGTCCGTGCCACCCGACACAAGCCGCAATCCCTTACGGACCAGCGCCGCAGCCAGCGTCTTGGCATTGCGAACGATCTGCTGCTGGTAGGCCTTGAATGCCGGAGACAACGCCTCCTTGAAGGCGACCGCCTTGGCCGCGATAACGTGCATCAGGGGCCCACCCTGGTTGCCGGGGAACACCGAAGCATTGATACTCTTAGCGAACGCTGCGCGGCACATGATCATGCCCCCGCGGGGTCCACGAAGTGTCTTATGTGTCGTCGTCGTCACGAACTCTGCATGCGGGACCGGTGACGGATGGATTCCCGCAGCCACGAGTCCCGCGAAGTGCGCGATATCCACCATCACCACGGCGCCGATCTCGTCCGCCACACGGCGGAAGGGAAGAAAGTCAATCTCACGTGGATAGGCGCTGTAACCGACCACGATCATCTGCGGCCGATGTTGTCGCGCCAACGCCACCATGGCCTCGTAGTCGATGCGTTCGTCGGATTGCCGCACGCCGTAAGGCACCACGCGAAAGAACTTGCCGGAGAAGTTGACCGGGCTGCCATGTGTGAGATGGCCGCCGTGCGAGAGATCCATACTCAAGATCGTGTCACCCGGCGTGAGCTGTGAAAAATAGACTGCCATGTTGGCCTGGGATCCCGAGTGCGGCTGCACGTTCACGTGGTCCGCGCCGAAGAGCTGGCGGGCACGGTCGATGGCGAGCTGTTCAGCGACATCGACAAACTCACAGCCGCCGTAATAGCGCCGGCCGGGGTATCCCTCGGCGTACTTGTTGGTCAGGATCGAACCCTGCGCTTCGAGAACGGCACGGCTGACCACGTTTTCAGACGCGATCAGCTCCAGGTTGTGTTCTTGCCGCTCTGCTTCCCTGCGAAGCGCCTGGTAGACTTCCGGGTCAACGCGGGCCAGTTCACTCGCGCTCACGGGTTGCGCCCCATCGAGGTCCGCGCGTGGCTTCGTGACGTCCGACACTCAGCGCCCATGCTGTTACTCCTGGTGGCTTTCGATGTAGTTGACGACGTCCTGAACGGTACGGATCTTCTCTGCTTCCTCGTCCGTGATCTCCATTTCGTACTCTTCCTCCAGCGCCATAACGAGCTCGACGATGTCCAAAGAGTCGGCGCCGAGATCCTCGATAAACGACGCATCCGGCGTCACTTCATCCTCGCTCACGCCGAGCTGCTCGCAGATGATCTCCTTCACCTTCTTTTCTACCGCTGATGCCATCCGTACTCCTCCCTCTCCATTACATGTAGAGGCCGCCGTTCACGCCGAGCACCTGCCCGGTGATATACCCGGATTCGGGACGGGCGAGAAAGGCGACTGCATCCGCGACCTCTTCGGACGTCCCCAATCTGCCGGCCGGAATCAGTTTCACATATTCCGTGCGCACGGAGTCAGGCAAGTTGGCCGTCATCTCCGTATCAATGAACCCAGGCGCCACGGCGTTGACTGTGATCTGCCTGCTGGCCAGCTCACGTGCCATCGACTTGGTAAAGCCTACAACACCAGCCTTCGCAGCCGCGTAGGCCGCCTGGCCGGCATTTCCCATGCTGCCGATAATGGAAGTCATGTTCACGACCCGGCCGTAGCGTGCGCGCACCATCGTTCTCGACACGGCCTTCGTGCAGTTGAAGGTGCCGCGCAGGTTCACAGCCATCACCTGGTCCCAATCAGGCGCCCGCAGGCGCAGCAAGAGGCCATCCACGGTCATGCCAGCATTATTGACCAGGATATCGCAACGCCCGAGGCGGTCCACCACACGTGAGATGGCGCTGGCGGCTGAGGACGGGTCGGCAACGTCGAACTGCGCCAGCTCGCCGTGCCCCCCGGCGTCTACGATAAGCCGGAGCGTTTCCTCGGCTGCAGCGGTGTTGCGGACGTAGTTGACGACCACATGCGCCCCGGCCCGTGCCAGGCGGCAGGCTACGGTGCGACCGATGCCGCGCGACGCGCCCGTGACCAGGGCGGTTTGGTCGTGCAAAGCAGCACTCATGGTCACGCCGAGCCCAGCATGTGCCGTACGGTCTCGAGGTCTTCGGCAGGCGCACACTGCATGTGCGGTGCGATTCGCTTGACCAGCCCGGTCAGTGCCCGGCCTGGGCCGACCTCGAGGGCCGCGACGCATCCCTGACGCTGCAGCTCTTCAACAGACTCTTGCCAGCGCACGGGGTGCACCACCTGCCGCACGAGTAATTCCTTTACCCGCGCGGGACCGCGGTACGCGGTCGCCTCGACGTTGCTGATCACTGAGCACTGCAGAGGTGCAACCGGTACCGGCTCCAGCACCTGCCGCAGGCGTTCCGCGGCCGGACCCATCAAGGCGCAGTGGAAGGGAGCACTGACACTGAGAGGCACGACTCGTTTGGCGCCCCGTGTCTTGGCGAGCGCCGCAGCACGTTCCACAGCCTGCCGATGCCCGGCAATGACGACCTGGCCACCCCCATTGAGGTTGGCTGGTGTCACCACTTCGCCATCCGCAGCTTCCCGGCAGACCGCGGCAACGCTGGGCGCGTTGAGACCAAGCACCGCGGCCATTGCTCCGACGCCCGGCGGCACTGCTGCCTGCATGGCACGGCCCCGTTCCCGGACGATCTCGAGGGCGTCCGAAAACGTGAACGCGCCGGCCGCCAGCAGGGCGCTGAATTCTCCCACGCTATGCCCAGCGGCCCAGCTCGGGCTCAAACCGAAATCCGTGTGCAGCACGCGCGTCAAGGCATAGCTGGCGGTCAGGAGCGCCGGCTGCGTATTAGCCGTCAGCGTCAGCTCTTCGGCAGGCCCTTCGAAGCACAGCTGCGAAAGCGGGAACCCGAGCACATCGTCCGCCTGGGAGAACACTTCACGTGCCGCAGCGAAGCGGGCGCACAGCTGCTTGCCCATGCCCACGGCTTGCGAGCCCTGGCCGGGGAAGAGGAACGCAACCGGGGTGCTCATTGTAGTAGCGCAGGATGCGGCGGCTCACGCGCCTTCGACGGCAACCACCTTGCGACCGCGGTAGGTGCCGCAGTGCGGGCAGGCACGGTGCATCAGCGTCGATTCACCGCACTCCGGGCAGGTGATGACGTTCGGCCCCATCAAGGCGTCATGGGCACGTCGTCTATTACGCTTGGAATGCGAGGTCCTTCGCTTCGGAACAGCCATGATGTGACTCCTTGGTCCTCATCCGCGCAGCCGGCACGCCGTCTGGACTCCTCCCGGTTGGATCCACCTGTCTGCAGGCGCCTCCCGGCGGGTGCCGGCGCCCGGCGCGCGACTGCGGAAACGGTCTCTGCCTATCATGTTTGCCCGACCGGATCTAACGCCGGACCTTCAGGTTTCTGAGCACAGCCAATCTGGCGTCACCAGGGGCGGCGGTACACCCGCACGGCTGCGTATTTTGGTTGGCGCCGCAGTGTGGGCACAATCCTTTGCAATCTTCCCGGCACAACGGACGCGTCGGCAGCCCCAGGATGATCTGCTCGCGCACCAGCGGTGACAGGTCGATTTCGTCCCCCTCGTAGAAGCTCAGGTCCAGGTCCTCGCCGCTGAGCTCGGCCTCCGCCGGCAGCTCCTGCTTGGGTACCATCGCCACGAAGAAGTCTTTCTCGAGACGAAAGCCGAAATCCTCCACGCAACGCGCACAATGCCCAATGACACTTCCCGAGATGTGCCCTTGGAACAGGAGCTCCTGACCGGCACGGTAGTAATCAAGGCGGACCTCTGCCGCTGCCGGGAACTCGAAGTCGCATACCCCACCGTGCAGCAGCAACGCGTTGAGTGAGGCCGTGGACTCCTTGTAGACGAGCTCCTTCGCAACCTCTTCGATCTGGTGGACGTTGAGTTTCACGCGGGTACAACCCCTTGGTGGATGACGACGTTAGGTAGCGAACCGCGTCGGGGTCGTCAAGGCGACTGGCGTGCGTTTGACCGGCCTCGCAAGCCCAGTGCAGACTCAAT
>JBHHYR010000033.1:0-25864 GCA_046757585.1 Binatia bacterium
GGCTGCTTGATGCGCAGGTTGTACACCAGATACGGCCGGCCGCTGAGGTCGACGACGGCGTTCACCAAGGCTTCGTCAAGTGGACACGCCGCGTCGCCGAAGCGACGAATGCCGGCCTTGTCGCCGAGCGCTTCGCGCAAGGCCTGACCCAGCGTCAGCCCCACGTCTTCCACGGTGTGGTGTTGATCGACGTCCAAGTCGCCGCGTGCCCGCAGGACCAGATCGAAGAACCCATGCCGCGCGAAGATGTCGAGCATGTGATTGAGAAACGGAATGCCCGTATCGAGGGCGGCGCGACCACGGCCATCAACGCTCAACTCTACGCGGATATCGGTCTCCTTCGTCGCGCGGGTGACACGCGCGTGGCGGCTGGTGGTTCGCCGCCGTGCGGCGGTGGCGGGTGTCGACTGCGCCGCTGCCTTAGATCGTGCCATGCCGTCCTCCCACAGAGCGCCGCACACGGCGGCCCGCACCATCCGGGAAACGACAACGAACGGCAGCCGCGTGCGCCTCATAGCCTTCCAGCGTCGCCAAGCAGCCCACAGCCGGCGCCAGGCGCTGCAAGCCTTGACGCGTGGCTGCAATGACGCTGGTGCGTTTGACGAAATCATACACCCCAAGCGGCGAGAAGAAACGGGCTGTGCCACCGGTCGGGAGCACGTGATTCGGGCCTGCGACGTAGTCGCCGAGAGGCGCCGGCGCAAATGGTCCGAGGAACAATGCCCCAGCGTGGCGGATGCGCGCCGCCCAACGCTGCGGGTCCTTCACCATGAGCTCCAGGTGCTCGGGAGCAATCTGGTCCGCAAGCTCGGTTGCCTCGCGCAGGTTGCGCACGACGACGAGCGCGCCACGGCGGCTGAGCACTCGGGCAATCGCCTGCCGCCGCGGCAGAGCCCGGAGTTGCCGTTCCATCTCGGCCTGCACCGCCACTGCCAGTTGCCGCGACGGCGTCAGGAGCACGGCACACTCGTCACCGCTGCCGTGCTCGGCCTGCGCGAGCAGGTCGGCGGCAACGTGCGCCGGTTCCGCCGTGCGGTCGGCGATGACTAGCACTTCGCTGGGCCCGGCGATCTTGTCGATGTCAGTGACACCGTAGATGATCTTCTTGGCTGCTTGCACATAGGCGTTGCCAGGCCCGACGATCTTGTCGACGGCGGGGATCGTGTCGGTTCCGTACGCCAGCGCCGCGACGGCCTGCGCGCCGCCGACGCGGAAGATGGCATCGACGCCCGCAATGCCTGCGGCTGCCAGCACGGCCGGATCGAGCCCCGCGCGACCTGGCGGCGACACCATGATGACCTCGCGCACCCCGGCGACGCGTGCCGGAATGACGTTCATCAGTACGGATGATGGATACGAAGCCTGGCCACCGGGGACGTACACGCCGACACGTTCCAACGGCGTGATGCGTTGTCCGAGCCGCAGGCCCGCGGGATCACGGTAGCTCCACGAACGCACGCGCTGGTGCCGATGAAAGGCGGCGATGCGGCGGGCCGCCAAATGCAGGGCCCGCAGGGCCGGCGGCGCCAGCGCCCGCCGGGCAGCGGTGATCTCCGTGCCCGGGACCCGCAGCTGCGCTGGCGCCAACACCACGCCGTCGTAGCGGCGGGTGAACTCGATCACCGCGCGATCCCCTCGCCGGCGCACGGCCTCAACGATCCGCCGCGCCTGGACCTCGACCGCTGCACTACGATCGGCACCGCGCTTGCGGAGAGCGGCGAACCGGACCGGAAAGTCCGCCTGTCGGCTGGACAGTATCGGTACGCGCATGCTCGTTCACCTCACTGCCCTGGCACCCGGCGGATGTCGGCTCCCAGCCCGGAGAGTTTTTCCTCGATCCGCGCGTAGCCCCGGTCGAGATGGTAGACACGCGACACTTCAGTGACGCCCTCGGCGGCGAGCCCAGCCAGGACCAGGCACACACTGGCGCGCAGATCGGTGGCCATGACCGGCGCACCGCTCAGCGTGGCGGTCCCGCGCACGATGGCGCTATTGCTTTCGACTTTGATGTCGGCACCCATGCGATTGAGCTCCAGCACGTGCATGAAGCGATTGTCGAAGATGGTCTCGGAAATCACGCTGCGGCCATCGGCGCGCGCCAGCGCCGCCATCATCTGCGCTTGCAAGTCGGTCGGGAAGCCCGGGTACGGCATCGTCTTGACGTCGACGCTGCGCGGCCGCCCGTTGCCGATCACCCGGATTCCTCCAGCGTCTTCCTGTACCTCGGCGCCCGCTTCGCGGAGCTTCAAGATCACAGCGTGCAGGTGGTCGCTGCGGGCGCCGCGCACGTACACATCGCCGCCGGTGATCGCGCCCGCCATCATAAACGTTCCCGCCTCGATGCGATCGGGAATGATGGTGAAGTCGAGACCGCGGAGAGATGGCACCCCCTCGATGGTCACGACGTCCTCGCCCGCCCCGGCGATCTGTGCCCCCATTGCCGTCAGGGCACGTGCCAAGTCGACGATCTCCGGTTCGCGGGCGGCGTGTTCGATGGTGGTCGTGCCCGTCGCGAGGGTCGCCACCATCATCAGGTGCTCCGTGGCACCGACCGACGGACGGTCGAGGTAAATGTGCGCACCGCGCAGCTGCTCCGCTTGCGCCTCAATGTATCCGTGGACGATACGGAGGTGCGCACCCATCTTGTGCAAGCCTTGCAGGTGCAGGTCCACCGGGCGGCTGCCAATGGCGCAGCCGCCGGGGGTCGAGACGCGCGCGCGGCCGAAGCGCGCGAGCAATGGCCCTAACGCCAGGAAGGAGGCCCGCATCGTCTTCACCAGGTCGTACGGTGCCTCCAGCCGGGCGAGACGTCCGGCTTGCACGAAAACGGTGCCGCCCTCCTCTTCGACCCGCGCACCGAGGTCCGCGAGCAGCCGCAGCGTCGTGTGCACGTCCACGACCCGCGGCACGTTGCGGAACGTACACCCGTCCGGCGTCAGCAGCGCGCTCAGCAGGATCGGGAGGGCGGCGTTCTTCGCTCCGCCCACCGTGACCGTCCCCTTCAAACGGCGGCCGCCTCGGATCACAATCCTGTCCATCTGCTACCGCCGCGCGAGCAGGACACGAGGGAGCCCCGCGTAGTCAGAGCGCACGGATACCGTCGCGAATCCCGCGGCGCACGCCAGTGCCTGCACAGCGTCCGCTTGGGCGGCACCGATTTCCATCACCAGGTAGCCCCCCTCCGCGAGGTGCCCCGGCGCAGCGGTCAGAATGCGTCGAATGACATCCAGACCGGCGCGGCCGCCGTCGAGCGCGACGCGTGGCTCGTACCGGAGCTCCGGCTGCGCCTGCCTCAATTCTCCGGTACTGACATAGGGTGGATTGGAAATGATGGCGTCAAAGCACTGTCCCCGGAGCGCCGTACACAGGTCACTGGCCACGAAGCGCAGGCGGTCCGCCACCGCATGCTGGCGGGCATTCAGCTTTGCCACCGCCAAGGCGGCCGGGGAGATATCCACCGCCCAGATCACCGCATCCGGCCGCTCCCGGGCGAGTGCAACGGCTACGCAGCCACTGCCTGTGCCCAGATCGCACAGTCTGACGGCGCGCTGCGGGCGCGCCGGCGCGGAACACGCACGGGCGGCTGGGCTCTTGTCGCACCCCAGGAGACTGAGAGTGATCTCCACCAGCAACTCGGTTTCCGGCCGCGGGATCAGGGCGTCTGGTGTGACCACGAAATCGAGCGACCAGAACTCTTGCATTCCGACGAGGTACTGGAGCGGTTCGCGCGCCAGGCGCCGCGCCACGAGGGTGTGAAAGCGGTCACGGCACCGCCCCGGCACGGGCGTTGGCCCCCGCAGATATAGCGCTGTGCGATCGAGTCCACAGGCTGCCGCCAGCAGCACCTCCGCGTCCAGACGCGGGCTCCCCACAGCCGCTGCCAGCGCCGTTGTTGCCTCGACGACGAGTCCGGCGACCGTTGCAGTGTCCCCGCCGGTCTCCGTCACGGGGGCCATCAGCTCGCTGCCTGCAGCGCGGCGGACTGATGATGCGTAATCAGGGCATCCAGGAGCGGGTCCAGCTGCCCGTCCATGACCCGCTCGAGCGTGTACAGTGTCAGGTTGATGCGGTGGTCGGTGACCCGTCCCTGCGGAAAATTGTAGGTGCGGATGCGTTCCGACCGCTCGCCGGTGCCTACCATGCTGCGCCGACTTTCCGCCAACTCGGCATGCTGCTTCGCTTGTGCCCGCTCGAGCAATCGTGCCCGCAGGATCTTCAGGCCCTTTGTCTTGTTCTTGTGTTGGGACTTCTCGTCCTGGCAGGCTACCACCAAGCCCGTTGGCAGGTGCGTGATCCGGACGGCCGAGTCGGTGGTGTTGACGCTCTGCCCGCCGGGGCCAGAGGAACGGAAGACGTCGATCCGCAGATCCTTTACCTCATCGATGTACACGTCGACCTCGTCGGCTTCCGGCAGGACGGCAACGGTGACCGTGGAGGTGTGGATCCGCCCGGAGGCCTCGGTGACCGGCACCCTCTGTACCCGATGCACGCCACCCTCGAACTTGAGGCGGCTGTACGCGCCACGGCCCTCGATCAACGCGATGACTTCCTTGAAGCCGCCGACGCCCGTGGGGTTCGCGCTCATGAGCTCGACCCGCCAGCCGTGCTCTTCGGCGTAGCGGCTGTACATGCGAAACAGCCGGGCGGCAAACAAGCTGGCTTCTTCGCCGCCCGTGCCGGCACGGATTTCCAAGATGACGTTGCGGGCATCATTCGGGTCGCGCGGCAGCAGCAAGCGCTTGAGCGTCCGTTCGAGCGCCTCGAGTCGCTGGCGCAGCACCGGCAACTCTGCCTTCGCCAGCTCGCGAATTTCCGGATCAGCTTCGTTCAGGAGCGCCTTGTGCCCCCCGATTTCCACCGACACACGTTTCCACTCTCGATACGCCCGCACCACCTCGTCGAGGTCGGCGCGTTCCTTCGCGACGCGGGTGTATTCCCGGCGGTTGCCGATGATCGCCGGGTCCACCAGCGCACCCTCCAAGTCGACGTATCGGCGTTCGACGTCTGCGAGCTTCTCGAACATTCGTCAGCCGCCCCCAAAAAGGGCGCAGGAGCGTCCCTCGCCCGCGCTCCCCGGACACTGCTGCCGGCGAGCCGCCGCTGTACGGGCGTTACTGTTCGAGGAGACCGTACTTGCGCTTGAAACGCTCGACGCGCCCCGCTGTGTCGACCAGCTTCTGCTTGCCGGTAAAAAACGGGTGGCAACTCGAGCAGATTTCCACACGGATCGCGGGCACCGTGGAACGCGTGTCGATGACATTTCCGCAGGCGCAGACAATCTTGGCCGCCTCATACTTCGGATGTATACCTTCACGCATTCAGTTCGGCTCCCGGTCACCCGTTCGGCCCCCCGCACGGAAGACCGCCAGGCACGAACGATCTATAGCACCCGACCCCCAGCGCCGCAAGGCGGACAAAAAACACGAGCGTGGTCGCGCGCGGTCACGGGCGGCTGATACATCCGCGTGCGGGTCGCCGGTGCCTGCTTACGAGCCGAGAGAGCGTACGGCGGCGACGGCACGGCGCCAGCCGTGGTACAGCGCTTCGCGCCTTTCGGGAGCCATGTGGGGACGAAAGATCCGGTCCGGTTTACGAACGTGCTGCAGCTGCTCTACGGACTTCCACAGCCCCACGCCAAGACCGGCAAGCAGCGCGGCACCCAGAGCCGTGGTTTCGACGACCTTGGGGCGGTCGACGCTCACCCCGAGCAGGTCCGCCTGGAACTGCATGAGGAAGTTGTTGGCAGCCGCCCCGCCGTCGACCCGCAGCCCGGTCAACGGCTGGCCCGATTCTGCCACCATGGTGTCGACCACGTCGCGTGTCTGATACGCCAGCGCTTCCAGTGTGGCGCGCGTGACATGCGCCTTCGTGACCCCTCGCGTCAACCCGACCAGCGCGCCGCGCGCCGCCGCATCCCAGTAGGGCGCCCCGAGGCCGACGAAGGCCGGCACCATGTACACGCCAAGGGTCGACTCGACGGTGCGTGCTAGCTGCTCCGACTCCTTGGCCTGTCGGAACAGCCTCAGGCCGTCGCGCAGCCATTGCACCGCGGCGCCGGCGACAAAGATGGCCCCCTCGATCGCGTACGCCGGCTCGCCACCGCCGGCGCAGGCCATGGTGGTAAGCAGACCGCGTCGCGAGTCGACGGCGTCCTGGCCGGTGTACATCAGCAGGAAGCATCCCGTGCCGTAGGTGTTCTTGACCATCCCCGGTTTGAAGCATGCCTGACCGAACAGCGCAGCTTGCTGGTCGCCGGCGATGCCGGCAATCGGCACTTCGGCACCGAAAGCGTGCGCGGCGGTGGTGGCGACTACGGCCGCGGACGGGACGACACGCGGCAACACGTCCGCCGGGACGTCCAGGAGCTGCAACAGCTCCGGATCCCATCGCCGCTCGTGAATGTTGAACAGCAATGTCCGTGAGGCGTTGGTGTAGTCGGTGGCGTGCACCTGCCCGCCCGTCAACTTCCAGATCAACCAGCTGTCGATGGTGCCGAACGCCAGGCGTGCCGCCCGCGCGCGGGCGCGTTTCACGTGCTTGAAGAGCCACTGCAGCTTGGTTCCCGCGAAATAGGGATCGATCACGAGCCCCGTCTTGGCGTGGATGGTATCCGCCGCTCCCGCCGCCTCGAGTGCCTCGCAGATCGGAGCCGTCCGCCGGTCCTGCCATACGATGGCACGGTGGATGGGCGTGCCGGTGACACGGTCCCACAGGAGGGTGGTTTCTCGCTGATTGGTGATGCCGATCGCGGCCACGTCGCGGGGGCGGAGATGCGCGGCACGCAGCGCCGCCCGCGTGACCCGCACGGTGACCCGCCAAATCTCTTCCGGGTCATGTTCCACCCAACCGGGGCGGGGGTAGTACTGGCGAAACTCCGAGTAACTGCGCGCGCGTACGCGGCCGGTGGGATCGAAGATCATCACCGTCGTGCCCGTGGTGCCCTGGTCAATCGCGAGAACGTGCCTCCTCATTGGTGTGCTCCTTTCCGTGTGCGCTCGTTTGCCGCGTCTGTGGTGGGAATTCAAACGCCTGGCCGGGCGGTGATTTGTTCCGGCCAGCCGCGGCGGCTAGAATGCGCCGCATGCGCGGGGCGGAGCTTGTCTTCGTGACAGGGAAAGGTGGTGTAGGCAAAACGACGGTGGCTGTCGCCCTGGGGCTGTGCGCGGTGGAGCTGGGGCGCCGGACGCTCATCGTCGACACCGCCAGCGACGGCAGTCTCGGGCAGCTCTTCGCACGCCGAAGGCTCAGCGCCGTGCCGCAGGAGCTGCAAGCGAAGTTGGATGGGGTCCGGGTCGACGCGCGCCAGCTTGTCGAACAGTACTTCTCGCGCTTATTGCGCTTCCAGTGGCTTGCCGACCGGCTCCTCTCCAGCAATACGTTCAATGCCCTGACGGCTGCCGCGCCGGGCATCACGGAGTTCCTGCTGCTGGAGAAGATTCTTGGCTGGGTGGAGCCGGGAACTGGGATCCGGCGCCGGGGCTATGACATCATTATTGTCGACGGGCCCGCCACGGGTCACGCTTTGAAGCTCCTCGGCACGCCGCGCAGACTCGCGGCCATGGTGCCGGGGGGGCCCTTGGGCCGCAGTGCGCGCAAGCTGCTGGCGCTCCTGGCCGACCACGCGCGCACACGGGTGCTGCTGGTCAGCCTGCCGGAGGAAATGGCCGTCCGCGAGGCGATCGAAACGCAACACGCACTGGAAAACGATCTGGCGCTGCACGTCACGCGCCCGGTCGTCAATCGGGTGTTTCCGCGTCATTTTACGGCCTCTGCGGC
Source organism: Binatia bacterium (assembly GCA_046757585.1). Classification (GTDB taxonomy): domain Bacteria; phylum Desulfobacterota; class Binatia; order HRBIN30; family HRBIN30; genus JBHHYR01. Next base: position 7,777 of record JBHHYR010000033.1, read on the forward strand.
GAAACAGATCGAGCAGCACAACAGCCCCGCAGGCGCCGCGGTGCGGCTGGCCGCGCAGTTCACGATCGCCAGCCGGCGGGAGGCCGAGCGGCATATGGCGCACCTGCGGCGAGCGCTCGGTGTCAGCCCCATCCAGCTGCGGCAGCTGTTTACCACGGAGGTGCGTGCCGCTGACCTGCGCCCGTTCGGTCGCACCCTGGAGCGCGCGGTCCTGAACCCTGCGACGTAACACTGCGGTCCTCACATATGGCTGCCATTGCCAGTCTGCTGCGTAAACGGTTGGTGGTTTGTGTCGGCGCTGGGGGCGTCGGGAAGACGACGACTGCCGCGGCGCTGGCGCTCGCGGGCGCGCTCGCAGGGCAGCGCGCCGCAGTCATCACCGTGGATCCGGCGCGCCGGCTCAAGGACGCGCTGGGGCTGGATGGCCTGTCGATCGAGCCTCACCGTGTCCGTGTCGGCCCAGCCAGTCATTTCGACGCACTGGCGCTCGATACCAAGCGCACCTTCGATGCCCTCGTCGAGCGGTTTGCGCCCAGTCCGGCCGCTGCAGCGCGCATCCAGGCCAACCGGTTGTACCAGGAGATTTCGAACGAGTTGGCCGGCTCCGCGGAATACATGGCGATGGAGAAGCTGCATGAGCTGCTCCATCTGCAGCACTACCAGGTGCTTGTGGTCGATACACCGCCGAGCGCACACGCGCGCGATCTGCTGACCGCGCCGAACCGGATGGCCAACCTGCTCGCTTCGCGCGCCGTGAGCTTGCTGCAAGCTCCCGCCAACCTGCTCTCGGGGGTGACGTCCACGGCTGGCCGCTTCGCACTGTCGACGCTACTCAAAGCGCTGCAACGTTGGACAGGACTCGACCTGCTGCAGGACTTGGCGGACTTTGTCGGTAGTTTCGAAGAAATGGTCGAGGGGTTCGGCGTTCGGGCCGAAGAGGTGAGCCGCCTGCTGCGCGCCCCGACAACGGCGTTCGTGCTCGTGACGACGCCGGAACTGCATACGATCGAGACGACCATCGGCTTTCATCGGGAACTCATCGAGGGGGGATTTCCGGTCGCCGGCATCATTGCGAATCGCGTTCTGGCCTTCCCGCCCCTCGACGATCCCGACGGGGCGCTGGCGGGCTGGGACGAACCATTGCGCAGGAAACTCCTGCGCAACTACACGGATCTGCACGGTCTGTCGTGCCGCGACGGGCGGGCGCTGCGGCGCTTACACGCAGAAACGCGGACACCCCTGCTCGCCGCTGTCCCCGCCGTCACCGAGCCGCCGGCATCGCTGGCCGGTCTGCACCGCTTCGCCCAGCTCCTCGTGCCAGTGTAGGTCGCGCGGACCGCCGCCGCAGGACGCGGCCGGCGTTCACACTACTGATCCTGCTGGCCCTTGGCCGGGTCGGCCTTCGGCGCTCTTTTCCTGGATCGTGCCTGCGCGGCCAGCAGGCGGTCGAGCTTGATGTTGAGGTTCACCAGGCTGCCTTGCAGGTGTTCCATCTTGACGAGCAGCTTGTGGTAATCGGCGCGGGAGGGCAGGTTCAGCAGGTGGAGCAGCAGCTCCACGTTCTTGTCCATGCGTCCCTTCGTGTGGGCGGCGCGTTTGGCCATCCGTGTCAGCCCATCCGAAACGCCCCGCCGTCCCAGGAGATCGCCGAGGGCTTGCCCGATGGTCTCTTCCCCACGATCATACACCCACTGCCAGAGATTCGGCGAGTCCTGCGCGCTCTTGGCAGCCATGCCTTTTCACTATACTGAGACGAAGCAGGAGGGGTCAACTGTGTCGTGGGCTACGCTGCTGGGATATTTCACCGGGCTTGGGTTCCTGACGGCGCATGTGGAACCCGCCACGTTGCTGCGGACGGCGCTCGTGGTCAACATCTGCGACGGCCTCATGTGTCGCCTCTTTGCACACAACAACGGGTACCCCAAGAATCTTTGGACGGTGTTGGGCTTCGTCTTCGGCATCTGGGCGGTGGCGGTGTTCATCGTGCTGCCCCGCCGTCACCCTCCGCAATGAGATACGCCACAGCCAGCTGCGCCGTGTGACTCAACGACAGGTTGATCCGGCGGATCCCTACTGCCTGCGCTCGCGCCAGGGCACGGCCACGCAATCGGACAGCGGGCGGCCCGGTCTCACGCGCCACTTCGATTTCCCGCCAGCCAAAGGCACGTCCCAGCGCTTTCATCATCGCCTCCTTGGCGGCAAAGCGAGCGGCGTAGCTCTCGTGCGCGTTGCGCCGCCGGCTGCAGTAGGCGATCTCGTCAGGTGTGAACACACGGGCGCGAAACCGGGCTCCCGTCCGCGCGTTCTCCAGCGCCGCCCGAATGCGCTCCACTTCGACGATATCGATGCCAACGCCGATGATCACGGTGAGCCGTGCGCGTTACCTGCACCCCGTATCGCTGCGTGGTAACCGTGTCAGCATGCCGCACACGCAATACAGCTTGCGGTGTCGCAGGGGGGCGTCTGGCGGGCCACCCGGGCCTTGCGGCGCTCGGCCAACAGGAACCTCTTGCTGACGTGCTGATCAATGAAGTCCCACGGCAACCGTTCGCCCTCGCCGTAAGAGCGATACACGTAGTCGTCCGGATGCGGGAGACCGGCCTGTCCGTCATGGCGCCAGTGCTGAATCACTCCCCACCAGTCGCCATCTGCGTCATGGATGGCGCGGACGATCCGTCCGAGTCGCCGGTCGCCACGCGACATCAACGTCTGCAAGTACCCTGCCCGCGGCGACTCGGTATCGAGGTGAACATTGGGCACCGCCGCCAGCGTGCGCCGCAGCAAGGCCAGCTTTTGCTTCAGTTGCGGAATCGGCTCCATCGCATCCCACTGGAACGGCGTCCACGGTTTCGGAACGAAGGGGTTGGCGGACACGGTAATGTTGGCAACGCGGTGCCGGGCACGCTCGGCGTCGCACAGGCGCGCGCGGATCTTGGCCGTCAGCTCTGCGATCGCTAGGACGTCCTCAGTTTCCTCGGTCGGCAGCCCCACCATGAAGTACAGCTTCAGGTCCTGCACACCTTCTCCGACCAACAGGTCTGCAGCACGTAATATGTCCGCTTCCGACAGGTTCTTGTTGATGACTCGCCGCATCCGTTCCGAGCCGGCTTCCGGCGCTACGGTGACGCTGCGATTGCGGCCCCGACCCAGCGCCGCGGCCAGCCGCGGGGTGACGCAGTCGGCCTTCAGTGATGAGGGGGAGAGGCGGCCACCTGCATCGGCGGTAATCTCGGACAGTATGTCTACACCCGGCACGCTCGCCATTTCGGCCCCGACCAGGCCGATGGTGCGGCGATGGGTCAAGCCGGCCCGCACGGCGTCCGCCAGCTCCGTGGCGCCCCGAGTGCGAATGGGCCGATACATGTAGCCCGCCGCGCAAAAGCGGCAGCCCCATTGGCAACCGCGACTGGCTTCGATCAACATCATGTCGCCGAAGACGGCTTCATCAGCCAGGACACGGGTCGTGGTCACAAACTTGTTCAAGTCCCAAACGAGCCGGCGCTCGACAGTGGGTCCGCCAGGCCCGGAGTAGTCCAGACCGCTGAGGACGACGCCGTCGTACGCCGGCGCGTAGAACGCAGGCACGTACGCGCCACGCACCCGCGCGGCACATGCCCGCAGCAGCGGCCGGAAACTCGAATCCCCACGGGTGCGACGCGTATAGCTGCATAACACGTCCAGAAACTCCGGGAGCAGTTCCTCTGCTTCACCGATAAGGAAGAGATCGATCAAGTCCGCTAGAGGTTCCGGGTTCAGAAACACAGCAGGGCCCCCGGCAATGACCAGGGGCCCGTGCGCGCCACGTTCCTGGCTGGTGAGGGGCAGGCCGATCAGAGCCAGTAGCCGCGCGACGTGCCAGTAATCCGTCTCGAACGAAATCGAGAAGGCGATGACGTCAAAATTGTGGACCGGGGTTTGTGACTCGAGGCTGCGCAGTCCACCCCGGCTAATCAGCGGAGCTTCGTCGTCGTCCGGGAGGAAGGCTCGTTCGCACAGCACATCGGGATGCCGGTCGAAGATTTCGTAGACAGCCTGGAACCCCAGGTTGCCCATCGCAATGTTGTAGCAATTGGGGTAGACGAGACACACACGGATGTCGCCGGCCGGCTTCTTGACGAACAGCAGCTCCTCCTGCCCCAGGCGGCGGTGTGCGCGCTCTTCTGATGACCAGCTCGACAATGCTGTTTCTCGGCTCCACAGGTATAGCGCCTGGCCCTCAGCGGCTCAAGGAGCGGTGTGGCGCCCGAATCGAGATCCTCGCAGTCATCGGCAGGGCGGCGGCATCCAGTCGACACCGGCAGTGCTCCTTGCCGCCGGCGACTCAGAAGCGGATCCGGGAGCGGCGGCCGCGTTCCTGGCTGCGACCGTAAACGGCGCCCAGTAACCATCCCACGACGAGCCCAAGCAGGCCGAGCACAATGGCGGTCGATGAAACGGCAGGTGGTGTTTTACCCATCCCGGCGTTCGTAGCTGGCCTGGTAGTCCCGGACTGCGCGTGCCCGCCGACCCGCCGGTGGATGTCATCCACGACGGCCGCCACGCGCTGTAGCTCGGCATGCAATCGCTCCAGGTCGGTACCTGCGCCAGGGGCGGCTTTTGATGCCGGGGTGGCGGCAGGCGGACTGCGCCGGGCGGCCAGCTCTGCCTGAAGCCTGTTCACCTGCGCCTTGAGCGCCCGGTTGCGCTCCGTCAGGGTCAGGGTACCCGGCGCCGCCTGTGCGGTGGCTCGCGCCGGTGCTGCAGGTGTGACGGCCGATGCCTCCGCCGCTCCCCATCGCTCCTGGCTGGGCAGAGCCAGAAAGTTGCTGCTGACGTAGCCGACCTGCCCGCCAGCCGTGACGATGCGCGCCCATTCGCCGCGCAGTTCTCGAACCTCAACGGTGGTGCCCTTGGTGACGGTCGCGAACGCGGGAAACGTCTTTCCCGGCCCGCGGCGAACGAACAAACGCTCCGCGCCCACCACGACTGCGGTGCTACCTTGGGCCGACGCCGTAACGGGCTGGAAGCTGTACAGGAACGCGAGGCCAATGGCGAGTAGGAGTCGAGAAGCGGCACGTGCACGCTGCGGTGAAGCGTGACATGGCCGTCGCAGCCACGCGCCCTCAACTCTCATATCCCGAGGCACTTTCTTCATGGTTGCTCATCCGTGCTGCCAGGGTGTCGACTCTTTTCCCCGTCAAGTGGGAAAGAAATGGTCGGGGTGACTGGACTTGAACCAGCGACCTCACGGTCCCGAACCGTGCGCTCTACCAGTCTGAGCTACACCCCGGTCTTGAACAGCGTTGGAAGGGCAGATCGCCACTGACGAGCCTCCGCTTAACACACTAAGTGGAAATTGCAACCGTGTTTTGATGCCTCCCCGGCACACGCTGCAGCCGCACTGCAAAGAAACCGTCCAGCCCGTGGCGATGCGGGAAAGTACGCAGCACTCCGTCGGTACTGATCAGATGACGTGCGTTGTCGGGCAGAAGTGGGCGTGGGTCGGCGATCACGAACTGCGGTTGCCGGCGCAGAAAGGCTGCCAGCACGCTCTCGTTTTCCTCGCCGGTGAGGGTGCACGTGGCGTAGACTAGGGTCCCGCCTGGGCGGACGCAGTCGGCAAGGTGGAAGAGCAGTCGCTGCTGCAAGCCCGCCCGGGCCGTGATGTCGGACGGGCTCCGGCGCCATTTCACTTCCGGATGCTGGCGCAGGGTGCCGAGCCCGGAACAGGGCGCATCAACCAGAACACAGTCAAAGCTCTCCCCGCTGGGCAACCATGTGGTCGCATCGGCCGCAGCGGTCTGTACGATCGACAGGTGCAGCCGCTGGGCCATGCGCTCGACCCGGGCCAGTCCCCGCCTGTTGATATCGAGTGCGATGATCTCGCCGCGATCGCCCATCAGCTCTGCCAGGTGCGTTGCCTTTCCGCCCGGAGCGGCGCACGCGTCAAGCACGCATGCGCCGCCGTGCGGCGCCGCCAGGAAGCTGACGAGCTGCGCCGCTTCCCCTTGCAAGGAGAACAGGCCTTCGTCGTAGCCTGCAATGCGCTCCGGCGTACCGGCGCTTTCGATGCCGATGCCAACGGGCGAGTAGGCCGTCGGTTCGACGGCGTATCCAGCGCCGCGCAGGCGAGTCAGGAGCTGCCCCGGATCGATCTGGGTGCGATTCACACGCAAGACAGTGGGGGCCGGTTCATTGTTGGCACGCAGCAATGCCTCGGTTTCCTCGAAGCCGAATCGCGACAGCCAGTGCTCAACCAGCCAGCGCGGATGCGACAGCCGTAGTGCCAGGTATCCCGCCGGATCGTCGTCAGGCGACGGGAACGGAACCTGTCGCCATCCAGCCGTGGCCCGCCGCAGAATCGCGTTCACCAGACTGACTGCTGCTCCGCCGCGGAACCGCTTTGCCAGGCGGACGGCGGTGTCGACCGCCGCGAAGTCGGGGATCTTCGTGAGCACGCAGGTCTGAAACAAGGCGAGACGGAGAATGATGCGAACCGGAACGTCCAAATCGGCGGGGGGCCGTCGCGCAAAGGCGGTAATGATGTGATCGAGGTAGCCCTGCCACGCCAGGGTGCCGTACACAAGCCGTGTCAGCAGCGCCTGGTCGCGCGCCGCCAGCGCGCTGGCGCGCAGCTCGCGTCCGAGCAGGGCATCTGCGTATGCTCCCTCGCTCTCCACCCGCTGCAAGATCTGCCACGCGAGGGCCCGGGCATTAGCGGGCGGATGTGACGTGGTCATTGCTGCCCACCATGAACGAGGGACCTGGACCTTACCCGCCGAGCATGGTTCCGATCTGCACGCCGCCACCGCGCGCGAACTCTGCGGCGGTGAGCCGCTTGCGCCCCTCGAGCTGTAGCTCGTCAACGACCAGGGTGCCCTCGCCGGTGGCCACCGCGATGCCGCTGCCGACGGCCGTGACGGTGCCAGGTGACGCGGCCGGTGTCGTGGCGATGACATGAGCACGATGAACCTTCACACGCCGGCCGGCGAGGTGCGTGTAGGCCGACGGCCACGGGTTGAAGGCCCGCACCATGCGCGCGATGGCGCATGCTGCCTGAGTCCAGTCGATGCACCCGTCGTCCTTTTTGATCATGGGCGCGAGTGTGGCATCGGCTTCGCGCTGTGGCGTGCCGGCCAGTGGCCCGGCGTGCAGCCGCGTCATTACCTCAGCCAACGCCTGCGCACCGAGCACCGCCAGTCGTGCCTGCAGCTCGCCGTAGGTTTCATCGCGGCCGATGGCCGTGGCGCGTTGCAGAAGGACGTTGCCCGCATCCAGTCGCTCGTTCATCCGCATGATCGTCACGCCGGTACGGTCCTCGCCCCGCAGGATTGCCCATTGAATCGGTGCTGCACCCCGGTACTTCGGCAGCAAGGACGCATGCACATTGATGCAGCCGTGCGGAGGGAGATCAAGCACGCGTTGCGGGAGGAATTTCCCGTACGCCGCGACCACGACGAGATCGGGCGACCACGCCCGCAGCGCGTCGGCGAACTCATCCGCCCGTAGCCGCGTTGGCTGCAGGAGCGGTACGCCGGCCGACACGGCCAGCTGCTTGATCGGAGGGGCCGTGAGCCGCTGGCCGCGGCCCGCGGGTTTGTCCGGCTGGCAGACGACACCGACGACGGTGTCAGAGCCGGTCAGGAGCACGCGCAGCGACGGGACCGCGAAGTCCGGGGTGCCGAAGAAGACGAGACGGAGCGGCAGCTTCACGGCATCCGATATAGCATGCGGGAGGCCGCGGCGCCCCTCGAGGGCGGCGCGCCGTCGCCGCCGCGGGAGGGGCTGTGGCCTGTCAGATGCTGACGGCGGGTTTTTTCGCCTCGAGTGGCACGCCCTCGCGCAGCCACTTCCTCACGCGCCGGCGGTACAGATCCCGTTTGAGCCGACTAATGCGGTCGATGAAGAGCTTGCCTTCCAAGTGGTCGATCTCGTGCTGGAGGGCTACGGCGAGCAGGTCCTCGCCTTCAATCTGGATTTCCTTCTCGTCCGGTGTCCAGCCGGTGACCAGGACCCGTTGGGCGCGGGTCACCTCGGCCGTGTAGTCCACCACGCTCAGGCAGCCCTCTTCCCACACGATCGATCCCTCGGCTTCAGCGATTACGGGGTTGATCAACTTGATGAGATGCGTGCCTGGGCTCTCGTGATCCACATCGAGCACGATGACGCGCTCGGGAGACCCCACTTGAACGGCGGCCAGCCCTACGCCCGGCGCCGCGTACATCGTCTCGACGAGGTCTGTCACCAGCTGATTGATGCTGGCGTCAATGCGCTGCACCGGGCGTGCCCGTTCCTTCAGCCCCGTGTCGGGATATGTGAGGATCTTCCTGAGAGCCATGCGCCGGTAGTCGGAAGGAGAGGCTACACGCGGAGCGCTAGGCCGGTCAACTGCCCTCCGGGCCGCCCTGTTATCGTTCGTCGCGCCCTCCAGGGTGTATCGGGAATCGCCGTGGCGGGGTGGGAAGGCACCGGGCGCCCGCACGCTCACAGCATGTTATACGGATCGACGTCGACGAGGACCCGCACGGCGGCGCCGCGGGCTTGGCGGCGGACGGCATCACGTCCGGCGCGTGCGGTGTTGCGGACGGCGGTGCCGTTGCGGCCACGAATCAAGAGCTGCCAGCGATAGCGTCGCCGCAGTCGCTCGATGGGTGCTAAGGTGGGACCGAGCAGCCCGACACCTGGTGGCGCGGCGCGCGCGACCTGTGCCGCCAGGGTGCGCGCGATGCGTTCGGTGGCGTCGGGACGCTCACCTTCGCAGCGGATCTGGACCAGGCGTGCAAAGGGTGGATAGCCCAGCTCGCGGCGCGCGGCCAACTCCTGTTCCGCAAAGTGCCGGTAGTCGTGGTTGGCGGCGCACTGGAGGCTGAAATGCGTTGGCTGTAGTGTCTGTACGATCACACGCCCCGGCCGCGTGCCGCGGCCGGCCCGACCCGCCACCTGTGTCAGCAGTTGAAAAGTCCGCTCGGCAGCCCGGAAATCCGGAAAATTCAACGACTGGTCGGCGAGCAGCACCCCGACGAGCGTGACGCCGGGGAAATCGTGACCTTTGGTGATCATCTGCGTGCCAACCAGGACATCGTATTCCCGGCGTTCCCAGGCTGCCAGAATCTCCCGCTGCGCACCCTTACGCCGGGTCGTGTCCCGATCCATCCGCCCCACGCGGGTTCCGGGAAGGATTGTGCGTAACGCCGCTTCGACCTGTTCGGTGCCGGCTCCCCAGGCGCTGAGGCTGAGCCCACCGCATGCCGGACATGCGCTCGGGATGGAAACGGTGTAATCGCAGTGGTGACATCGCAAAGCCTGCCAGCGACGGTGCAAAGTCAAAGTCACGCTGCAGTTGGGGCACATCAGCGCGTCACCACACTGCAGGCACTGGAGGAAATTGGCGAAACCGCGGCGGTTCAAGAAAACCAGGCTCTGGCCGTGGGCCGCCAGATTCGCCTTGAGGACCGCCGCGAGCTGGGGGGAGATCAGCACGGATCTGCCCGCTGCCGAGCTCCGGCGCAGGTCGACGATGTCCATCGCTGGTAGCGGCCGGGCTTCGACCCGTTCGGGGAGCTCGAGCACTTGGTAGCGCCGGATGCGGCCGTTGTGGAACGTTTCCATTGCCGGAGTCGCAGAGCCCAGAAGCGCCGGGCAGCCACTGAGCTTGGCTCGCATGACAGCGACGTCGCGGCCGTTGTAGCGGATGCCATCGTCTTGCTTGAAGGCTGCATCGTGCTCTTCGTCGACCACCACGAGACCGAGCCGCGGCAACGGTGCGAAGACTGCAGAGCGCGCGCCGACCACGATCGGGACCTCGCCCCGCGCGATCTTCCGCCACTCGTCCCAGCGTTCCCCGTCACTGAGGCCACTGTGCAACACCGCCACGCGATCGCCGAAGCGAACCCGTACACGATCCACGAGCTGGTGCGTCAGCGAGATTTCCGGCACCAGCACCAGCGCTGTGCGCGCTTGGTCCAGGCAGGCGCTGATGCAGCGCAGGTAGACTTCGGTCTTGCCACTGCCAGTGACACCCCAGAGCAGAAAAGTGCGAAACTCGCTGCCGATGGCACCCGTGACGGCCCCGACCGCATCGCGCTGGGCGGTGGTGAGCCCCACCGGCCGATCCTGCAGCACCGTGTCCGACAGCACCGGACGGTACACCTCCTCTTCGACAACCGAGACGAGCCCCGCTTTGATCAACGCGCCCAGCTTGGCTGACGCGTTCGGAAACGTCGCGTGAAGTTCCAACGCCCGGGCGCGTCGCAAGGGATGCTGGCGCAGGTACGCATACACGGCGTACTGGGCCGGGCGCTTCCGCTGCCATTCGCAGGCCTCGTCGGAGGCCAGCACGCGCGCTACACGGTAATGGCGTTCATGCTTCGTTGGGCCGCTGCCGCCGCGCAACACGTCGTCGATGCTGATCCACCCCTTGCGTTGGAGCGAACCCAGCGCCCGCCGGCCGCGGAGGCCAAACTTGTCTGCCACGGCGCCGGTGGTCTGGGCACCGTGGGCCGCGAGCCATTGCACCAGCGCCTGCTCGGGCTGTGTGAGCGTGCTGCGCTCGCCCAACGGTGTCCCGTTCAGTCGGGCAGTGCGTTCGATGCGAATGCGCAGACGGCCGGGCAGAGCTGCCGAGACGGCCTCCGCAACCGAGCTCGAGTAATAGTCCGCCATCCAACGGCAGAGCCGGAGGAGCGAACCGTCGAGCAGAGGCTCCGGGTCGAGGACAGTCAGAACCTGCTTGAGTCGTGGGCGCGCTGACGCAGCCGCGAGGTCGGTGACGATGCCAACCGCCCGCCGTGTGCCGAGAGGGACGAGCACCCGAACCCCCGGACGGACGGACGCGCGGAGGCGCTCGTCCACCACATAGTCGAGCGGATCAATGTCACCGGCTGCGGGAATCACGACCACACGGGCAATCACGAGCCCCCCTCCTGATGAGGGTGCGTCCAGGTCAGAGCGGAGTGCGCAAGCGTCAAGCTCTGACGCGCGGCTTCTCAGGCGCAGCCACCTGGTACTCCAGCCCCATCCGCTTCACCCTGCGGGCGGCTTGAGGTGCTTTTCCACCTCTTGGACGATCTGCTTCATGGTGAAGGGCTTGGAGATGTAGCCGTCGCATCCCACCTGGCCAGCGGTCTGCGCCAGGGTATCCCACACGTGTGCTGTGACGGCAACAATCGGGATGCGTGCCGTGGTTGGGTCCCCTTTGAGAGTGTCGATGACCTCGACTCCGCTCACTTTCGGCATGGCCAGGTCAGTTAGTATCAAGTCGGGTATCTGCTGCTTCGCCTTGCAGATCGCGTCCTCGCCGCCGTAGGCGGGTACGACCCGATAGCCGGCGCTGGTCAGCATATGGGTGAGAATCCGCATGATATCAGGTTCATCTTCGACAATGAGAATCCGCGCGTTCACCGGTTCACCTCCCAGCAAGCATCACGTCCCCTACGTTTTACGTTTACCACCTCTGGCACCGCTGCACCACGGGCTCTCCTGCCAGCGTCCTGTCTGCTCCTAATTCGGACAGGACCCAATACCGGATCCGTCTCCACTGCAAGGCCGGCGCATGGGAGCTGGCTAAAGCGCCCGTGCACGGCTACGGGGCTTGGACCCGACGAACCAAGACAAGGCGCACGCCGTCCTCGCTACGCGTGTGGCCGCGGAAGTGGATTTGCTCGTAGTGGTCCCGTGCGGCGGCGCGGCGGCGGTGCCACTCCGCCTTCGTCATCAGCAGATAGCGCGGGGCGCCTGCGAGCAGTGGCCCATCGTACGTGGGGATGTGCCCCGCCCAATAGAACACTGCCGCATAGTCGAAAGTCCTGTAGAAGGAAACCTCGCCGGCCGGTCCAGTGACGTGCCGAACGTCCGCCATGAAGGTGCGCACGCTCTGGTGTCGGGCGATGCCCGGGAGGATGACTTCTCTGACCGCCATCAACAAGCTCGCAACGGTGCAAAATGTGAACACGAAGATCCACCACCGGTGCGCCGCGCGCGCCGCTCGGATGCATCCGTAAAGACCTGCCAAACCCAGCAACAGGAGTGCGGCGAGCAACCAACTCCCGCTCCGAATCGCGTCGCTGATCCAAGGAGCAAAAGGCTGCGCCCGAGCCGGCAACCAGGGTTGCGTCGTTGCCAGGACCGGCGCCCCTGCACTTTCCAGCAACACCACGGCGAGGAGCAGCAGGCCTGTCCCGAGGAGCGGCCAGCCGACTGCCCGCAGCAGACGGGCGAGCCAGCGATCTGCTCCGCCTGCGCCACCCGTGCGCTCGTTCCACCACCAGCCGAGCAGCAACGCCACTGCGGGATACAGGGCCAGCAGGTATACGCTGCGTTTGCTCGCGGCCAACGCGTAAAAGCCGAACACGACACCGATCCACACTAGCAGGTAGACGCGGCAGTCGCGTGTGGATAACTCGCGGCGCGCGCGCCACAGCTGGCCACCCACTCCGGGGAGGAAGAGCGTCCATGGCAGGAGGCCGAGGACCAAGGTGCCGAACAAGTAGGCGACGGAATGGCGGTGTCCACCTCCAAAGGCACCGCTGTTGAAGAAGGTGAAGACGTTTTCTGCCAGCGCTTGTTTGCGGAAAAACTCGACGCCTCCCTGCCTTAGCGCCATCACGTACCAGCTGCCGGCAACCACGCTGACGGCCGACAGGCCATGGCCGAGCCGCATTTGCCGCACGAGACCCACATCGCGCGTGAGGGCGCACGTGGCCAGTGCGACTAGCAGCGGCAGCGCAGCGCCTACTGGCCCTTTGCTGAGCACCGCCACGGTCATGCCGGCATACAGCGGAATGAGCCAGCCGGTGGTGCGGCGGCGCTGGAAGAAGAGCAGGCTCAAGAGGGCCAGCTCGAGGCCAAAGGTGAGCGCCATGTCCACCCGCCCATTGGTTGCTGCGCGCGCCCACTCGAACGTCGTCATGAGCACCAGCGCGCTGATCAGGCCGGCGCGAGCGCTCCAGAGTGCGGCGCCCGTGGCCAAGACGCAGAGCAGTGCGAGCAGCGACAGCGCCGCCGATGGGAAGCGGATGCTCCACTCGTCCGTGGCCCCGCGGGCCAGTGCCGTCACAGCCGCCAGCCAATGAAACAGCGGCGGCTTGGACGGGAGTTCGACCCCATTGCGCTTCGGCAAGATCCAGCCCCCTCCGTGGGTCATCTCCCACACCACTAACCCTTCGCGTGGCTCGCCTTTGGTGAAGAACGGCGCTTTGCCGAGGCCCCAGAGCTGGAGGCCAACCCAGGCGGCAATGACTACCAGCGCCGCGGCGCCGGTGGCAGGTACCAACCACCGCCGTGCGGCAGGCGTGCCGGCCGAGCCCGGCTGCGGCTGGCGTGTTTCGGGATGCTCAGGCTCAGCACGCGTCCTGTCGGCCGAATCGATCATGTCAGCCGAAGTTGACGACGACGACCTTCTTTCCATGCGCGGCGATTTGCCGCGGCGCCGGGTTCAGGTGCGGCCGCAGCGGCTCCAGCTCCGACCGGTTGATGACCAGGAAGACCCGCTGGCGGGATCGCCAGGCTTTCAAGAGCGGGGTGTCGGTCCGCCAGAAGAAGGCGTGCTGGTCACCCTGGCGGCTGCCGAACGCCAACTCGCCGCGTCCCCCCACTAGGATGGTGCGCCGTCTGCGTAATACGTGATGCCCTGCGTGTAGTGATGGTAGAGGACCACCTCATCCGCCGGTCCCGCCTGCTGGCGAATGGCGAGGCCGAGCGATCGATACTCGGCCGCCACCCCACGGCCGCTGATGGCGACGACTTGCAGGGCAAGGATTCCCAACACTAACACTGCCAGACTGCGCTGCGTTCTGCCGGTGCAGGCTGCCTGCCGCAGCAGCAGCAAGCTCAGGCCGCCCGCTGCCGCCAGGACTGCCGCGCCGGCATACAGCCGCGGGACGATCAGCTCGACGCGCCAGTGTGCCACGAGCGCGCTGGTGATTGCTCCTCCCAGGACGGCACCGCCCGCGACGACGAGGAACATCACACCGCACCGGCGCAGCAGTGCAGTGTGGCGGCTGGCGACTACGTGGCGAAAGAATCGCGCGCCGAGAATTGCCAGCGGGCAGAACATCGGCAGGATGTACGTGGCCAGCTTCGAGCCGGAAAGACTGAAGAACACGAACACCACGGCGCTCCACACCACACAGTACACCGCCGCGGCCGACAGGCGCCGCTGCATGAGCCGCACGAAAAACCGCCGCATGATACCCGGCGCTAGCACGCAGCACGCACTCCACGGTAGCATGCCCGCCAGCACAATGGGGAGGAAGAACCACAGGGGTTGCCGATGTTCGGCAGGCCGCAGAAACCGGTCGAGGTGCTGGTTGACAAGGAAGAAGTCGATGAACTCGGGATTCCGGTGGCTCACGAGAACGAACCACGGGAGCACGATCACCAGAAACAAGCCGATGCCCGGTGCGGAGATGACCCATCGCAAGGCGGCGCGGTCCCCCCGCAGGAGCAGAAACGCGATGATGATGCCGCCGGTGAGTAGGGCCGCGACGGGCCCCTTCGCCAGTACCGCCAGGGCGGTGGCGCCGTACAGGAGCACGACGAACCTGCGCCGCCGCCGGGGGTCGTGCTGCGCGAACCAAAAGGCCCCGAGTGCCACCGTGATGAGCGCAGCCAACGGCATGTCGAGGATCAGGATCTGACTCAGCCCGAAGTACAAGGGCGTTGCAGCAAGCAGCGCCGCCCCCACATAGCCTGTCCACGCCCCATACATTGCGCGCCCGATCGCGTAGGTCATGACGATGCCCAGCAGACCGAAAAGCGCCGGCCACAGGCGCGTGACCAGCTCGCTCATGCCGAAGAGCGTAAAGTTGGCGGCCGTGAGCCAGTAGATCAAGGGCGGCTTTTCGAAGTACTTGACGTAGTTCAGATGTGGCGTCACCCAATCGCCGCGCTGGATCATCTCCCGCGCGATTTCCGCATATCGGGGTTCATCGGGCTCATTGAGCGGGAAATGGCCTAGGAGGCAGAAGTAGCTCAATACGATCGCAGCGGTGCCCGTCCAGATCAGCCACCGTGGCAGGCGGCGGCCTGACGGGTCGGGAGGAGGGACCAAGGTGCGGAGTTGTGATTTCGCCGGGCGGTCCGCCGGCCCTGACACTGCGGCCGGCTCAGGGCGACGGGCGCCAGCGACTTCTTCCGCCAGGTTCCTAGGCACGCCCGTCCTCTTGCCACGCCACGGTGCCGGCGCGCCCCGCAATCGGACCGAGAACCACGCGTGCGGTCGAAACGGTCTCCAGTGCGCCGGCCAGATCGATCAGCCGCTTGACGGCGACCCGGTCGCGCAGTGTGAGGAGCAGATGTCGTAGGAGGGGCAGTTGCTGCAGGCCTTCCATCTCGGCGTGCACCGTGTGGACGTTCACACCCGGGCGCACCTGTGCGGCGTAAAAGGCCGTCAGCTCCGCCGCCGTGGTGCCGGCGCGACCGTACGCTTCATCCAACGTCGGCAACGTGGTTGGAATCTCCAGGGTCTGGAATCGTTGTCCATCCATTTCCGGCATGAAAGGCGTCCGCCCGCGGGTGTCACTGTGGTAGGCGAGCCCGAGAGCGTCTTCTCCCGCCAGGCTGGCGGGCGTGCACTGCCAGCCTGGCGCCCCGAAGGCCTGCGGCGCCGTCCCCAGTATTTCGGTGAATGCTGCGCGGGCGTGCTCGAGGTCGGCGCGCACGGCCGCGGCTGAGAGCTTCGGTAGCCGATCCTGCCAGTACACATGGTCGTAGCCGTGCATGGCGACCTCGTGGCCCGCACGCCGAAGCGCGCGGAGGAGGTCGGGGAAGGCGCGCGCGATCTGCGGGCCCGGTAGGAGTGTGCCGTACAGCATGGTACGCCAGCCGTATGTCCGCACCGCCTGGGTCCGCAACATCTTGCGCAAAAATCCACGGCGGAAGATGCGCCGGATCGCACGGCCGGAGTGGTCCGGACCCAGCGGGATGAAGAAGCTCGCACGCACCGCCAACTCGTCGAACAGACGCATGAGCGCCGGGACGCCGTGTTGCAAGCCGGCACGGGTGCACACGTCAACTTTCAGCGCAAGCACCGTCGGCGCAAGCGGCATCTGGCGCACGATCTACTGCGGGGCAGTGCGGAACCACGCGATGGTTCGACGCATCCCTTCGCGCAAGGAGGTCTCTGCCCGGACGCCCAGCACTGCCTCCATCCTTGTCGTGTCGGGTACCCGACGCGGAATGTCCTCGTATCCCGGCCCGTACACGGAGTCCTGGCTGACGAATTCGATGGTCGACGTGGAACCGGCGACGTCGATCATAAGACGTGCGAGGTCCAGGATCGTCGTTTCCTGGCGGGTACCAATGTTAAACACTTCACCGTTCGTGTCCGGGGCGCTTCCTGCCGCGACCGTGGCGCGCACGGCATCGTCCACGTAAGTGAAGCAGCGGGTCTGCCTGCCGTCACCGATGACCGTCACCGGCTCGCCCCGCAGCACTTGTCCCATGAAAATCGTGATGATGCGCCCGACGTCCAGCCGATCGAGACGCGGTCCGTACACGTTGAAATAGCGTACGATCGTGACCGGGAGGCCCATGCGGTGGTACGCGAAGCCAAAATGTTCCCCCACCGCCTTGGATGTCGAATAGCACCAGCGGTCGATCCGCGTCGACCCGAGCACCCGGTCAGCGTCCTCGGACCAGGGCACGGCGGGATTGCGGCCGTAGACTTCCGACGTGGACCCGAATACCACTTTTTTCTGATGTTTGAAGGCCAGCTTGAGGACGTTCTGCGTGCCGTTGACGTTGACGTTCAGCACCTCGTAGGGATCGCCGACGTAATGCTCGACGCCCACCACGGCAGCAAGGTGATAGATGAGATCGCACTTGGCGACGAGGCCCTCCAGGATGTCGAGGTTGAAGATGCTGTCACGAACGAAGTGAAAGGCGGGGGTGCCCATGAGATGGCGCGTCTTGGTCACCGAACCGGTGTCGAGGATGAAAACCTCGTCGCCGCGCGCGATGAGCGTGTCCGCGAGGTGCGAGCCCAGGAACCCGCCGCCGCCAGTGACGAGCACCTTCATGTCAACCGCATCCCCGCGGGGACGCCGTAGGCGGCGGCCCACTCCGCGCCGGAACGCTCCGCTTCGCGCTCGAGCTGCACGCGGCTCAGCTCAATCGGGCCGCTGCCCGTTTGCACCTGGAGCGCCGGTCTAACGGTGACGATGGTTCCGGGCAACGCGCCCGAGGGCGCTGCCGCTGGCAACAGGCGGGCCGCCCAGACGTACAGCGTCCGCCCGTGCCACGACGTGAAGGCGCCGGGGTAGGGGTGCGTGACCGCGCGCACGAGGTTGAAGATACGGCGTGCCGCCCACGTCCAGTCGATGCGCCCATCCTCGGGGTGCCGGGCACGGCCATAGCTGGCCCGCGTGTGGTCCTGCGGTGTGCGTGGCGCCGTTCCCGCGCGCAGCAGCGGATAGGTGTCGCGCACCAGCTCCGCGGCTGCAGCAGTCAGCTTGGCAAACAACGTGCGCGCCGTGTCCGCGTCGGTGATCGGGACGGCACGCTGTGCGACAATGTCCCCACGATCGGGCTTTTCTTCCATGTAGTGCAACGTGACGCCGGTCTCGTGCTCATCGCGAATGAGAACCCAGTTGACGGGACAGCGCCCGCGGTATCTGGGCAACAGGGAGCCATGCAGATTGAGCCCGCCGCGGCGCGGGATGGCCAGCATCTCTTTCGGCAAGATCATCCGGTAGTAGAAGGAAAAGATGAAATCCGGCTGCCAGCCTTCCACTCGCTCGATCCAAGCCGTGGTGTTGACGTTGGCCGGCGTGAACACGGCCAGCCCCCGCGTTGCCGCTAGCCGCCGGACGGAACGAAACCACACCTCCTCGTTCGGGTCGTCTTCGTGCGTGACGACCGCCGCGACCGTGTCGCCGGTGCGGAGCAGCTCTTGCAGACACACGTAGCCGATATCGTGATACGCAAACACGACGGACCGCATTACCCTACCGTGCTTGACGATGGATCGCCCGGATCCGATAGGTCGGACGGCGGCGCACTTCGAGGTAAATGCGGCCGACGTATTCGCCGACGAGGCCGACGGCCAGAATGAGGATGCCGATGAACACGAACAAGATGGCAAACAGCGTGAATATGCCTTCGCTTTCGG
>JBHHYR010000034.1:0-25330 GCA_046757585.1 Binatia bacterium
TGCGGTCGCGGAAGTGCAGATGGAACGACAGCGCCAGGTAGTAGACTGGGAAGAACAACGACAGCTGGGCCAGCCGGCGCGACGGGGTCGGGAACTGCAGCAGCAGCACCACGAGGCAGACTGCCCATAGGATGCCCAACACGTGCGTCGTGCGCCGGGCCGTCGGAGTCCGACTCGGGTACAGATACCGGATCGGTACGAACACCAGCACGGAGAACAGGACCAGCATCGTGACGTTGAACCAGCTGGCGCTCCGCAAGGTATAGAAATAAAAGACGACGACGTTCCAGTACGAGGGGAAGCCTTTGAAGAAATGGTCGTCGGTCTTGGCGTCGATCTGGCAAAAGCCGTAGCCGCTCGCCAGCAGCGGCAACGTGGCGATGGCGAGGCCGACCAGGCCGCGTGGGACTAGGGCGGCATGGTAGGCCAGTACCATGGGGACGACGACGTAGTTGAGGTAGTCGACGATGTCGTCCAGCCTCGCCCCGTCGAAGTGCGGCAGGAGCTGTTTGACCCGCATCCGCCGCGCCAAGGTCCCATCGGTCGAGTCGATCACCGTGGCCACGGCGAGCCAGATAAACGCCAAACCGTAGCGACTGCGTGCCGTCGCTTCCAGTGCGAGAAAGCCGAGCACCGCGCCAAAGGCGGTGTACAGATGCACGCTCCAGGCAGCCAGCACCGGGCCGGTCATCGGACCGCGGGAGGATCGTACGCCGGTTCGACGGCGCGATGGCTGGTCGCGGCTTCGGTGAGGAAGCGACGCTGTACACCCGCACCCGGGAGCTGTCTCGGTCTTCCACACATCGCCGCCCTGCATCTGGTTGGAAGCCCACTCAAGCATGTGTCGCGGCCCCCCCGAGCTGCGGAGGACGCGCCAGCTGTACGAGCGGGAAGAACGCGCTCTCGAGAGGAAGGCATCGGCCCCGCTCACGCCGGGGCCGAGGCCGGTTCACTTCTGTGTCAAGTCGATCAAATCTTCGAGACGTTTGCGGCCTGTAGCCCCTTGGGGCCCTGCGTGATCTCGAATTCTACGCGCTGGCCCTCCTCCAATGACCGAAAGCCCTCCCCCGCGATGGCGGAGTAATGGACGAACACGTCCTGGCCGTCGTCCTTGGTGATGAAGCCGTAGCCCTTCTGGCCGTTGAACCACTTGACGGTGCCTTGCACCATATTGCTCTTCCCCCCTTTCGCTCCTGTTTGTGTTCCTGGGAAAGCCGATAGTAAAGGCCCGTCCGTCCAAGCTGGAGCGCCGGTCACACCGCTGGCTGCCGGTTTGTACCTTAACCACTCGGAGCCTTTCGCCTCGAAACTCGGGGCTCGTCATAGCATGTGCGTATGCGTCTGTGCAACAAGAAACGCCGGGTCAAAACGCGCCCTGCGCAGCTCCTCTCAGCTCCTCGGCGCCGTGTTACCTTTACTCCCCGTAGTGCGGGTGGTATCGTCCGCAGCTGTGAGCGCGTCAAGCGTGCCGTTCGGATGAGAAAGGGCCTGCGTCTGACGCTCCTCGGACTTGTGACGCTGCTGCTGGCGGCAGTCGGGATTCTGGTGGGGCGCAGCATGTGGAAACAACGCAAGCTGGATGTCGCCCAGAAGGGGTTGGAGTTCTTGCCCGGTGTGTCGCAGCACATCCAGGACTTCCATCGCGTCAAGGTGCGGGACGGCCGCAAGGTCTGGGAAGTGTCTGCGGACGATGCACAGTACTTGGAGGATGAGAAGACCGTCGTCGTCCGCGGCGCCAAGATGCGGCTCTTTCTGAAAGACGGCGGCGTCGTAGGTCTACGGGGCGATGAGGGACGCATCGCGCTCGACGGCCGTGAAGTGACGGGCGTGGACCTGGCAGGCGACATCCAGGTGACGTGGGCCGATTATCTGGTGCGTACGGAACGTGCCACCTACGATCACAAGCGGGAGCTCATTTCAACGCCGGGAGCGGTGGAGGTCTCCAGTCGCGCCCTGCAGTTGCACGGGGATCGTATGGAGATAGAGGTGCAAGCCGAACGCGTGACCCTGCTCCGCCATGTGTCGATGCGGCTGCAGCCGGCGTTGCTGAGACAAGGAGGGGGTAACGCATCGCTGTAACGCATGGACGTTTGTGGTCATGCTGGCCTCGGTGGGCCTGGCCGCCCCGCGCGGCGGCGGGGCTCAGCCGGCACGCGCGACTAGCGCTGCCCCTGCGCGTGAAGGTAGTGCCCCGGCGCCTGGCATCCCGCTTCTCGGGTCGCTGTCCTTTACGGCGAGTCGGGAGCCGATCGAAGTGAGCGCGGATGCGCTCGAATACGACTACCGCAGCCGGGTGTTGACCTACAAGGGAAACGTGGTGGTGACTCAGGGGGACATGAAGCTGGAGACTGACAAGCTGACGGTCACGGTCGATGAGCACGCCGACCGTCGCGTCAAGGAAATCGTGGCGGACGGTCATGTACGCCTCTCCAAAGGTGATCGCTGGGCTACGGCCGGGCACGCCGTCTTCGACGAAACGCAACACACCGTGGTGCTGAGCCGCAACGCCGAGCTACACGATGGGTCGAGCCAAGTCAGCGGCGATCGTGTGGTGGTCTATCTCGATCAAGAGCGCAGCGTGATCGAAGGAGGAGGCGGCCGGGTCAAGGCCGTCTTGTTCCCGCCCAGCCCCGCGACACCGGCAACGCCAGCGGAGGCTCCGTGAGCCACAACGGGAGCGGTGCAGGCCGCCTGTTGCGGGCCGACGGCCTGTGTAAGCGGCTTGGCGGGCGCGAGATCCTGCGCGCCGTGTCCCTCGAAGTGCACGCCGGGGAAGTGGTGGGCTTGCTCGGTCCCAACGGTGCGGGCAAGACCACGACCTTCTACGCCATCGTCGGCTTGATCCGTCCCGATCGCGGCAGCGTGCAATTGAACGGCGTCGATCTGACGTCGGAGCCGATGTATCGGCGCGCTCGCCGGGGCATCAGCTACCTGCCACAGGAACCGTCGGTGTTTCGCAAGCTGACCGTCGAAGAAAACATCCTGGCAATCCTCGAGACGTTGCGCCTGACCCGTGAGGAGCGCCGCGTGCGGCTCGCCACGCTCCTGGAAGAACTGAGCATTGCCCACCTCGCCAAGCACAAAGCATATGCTTTGTCCGGTGGAGAACGCCGGCGGGTGGAGATTACCCGCGCCCTGGTGACAGCCCCGACCTTCATGCTGCTCGATGAGCCTTTTGCAGGCATCGATCCGCTTGCTATTCTAGATATCCAGGGAATCGTGGCGCAGTTGAAAGAACGAGGCATCGGGATTTTGATTACGGATCACAACGTGCGCGAAACCTTGGGGATCTGCGACCGCGCCTATATCCTGAACGACGGCGCCATCCTCGAGGAGGGCACGCCGCGGGAGATCGCCGCCAGTCAGCAGGCCCGGGAACTGTATTTGGGCGAGCGTTTCACGCTGTAGCGCCATGGCACTCGAAACCAAGCTGTACCAGAAACTCAGCCAGCAGTTGGTGATGACGCCGCAGCTTCGGCAGGCGATCAAAATCCTGCAGGTGTCGCGTGCCGAACTGGAAACGTTGATCGATGAGGAGCTGGCCGAAAACCCCGTGCTCGAGGAAGGGGTCGAGCCGACGGAGCACGAAAATGAACGCCCGCGCACCGACGAGTCACTGGCGCCGGAGGCCCCGGGACCGGAACAGTTGTCCGAAGTTCGCGACCAACGGGAAACGACGACTGAAGTTGCTGCCAGCGACCGTCTCGGGGCGATCGACTGGAAGGAGTATCTGGACAATTACCGCAACGACTGGCACGGTGCCTCGGCCACTTCCGCCGACTACGACGACGACAGACGCAGTGCTCTCGAAAACACGCTGGTACGTACTCCGTCGCTGACCGAGCACCTGATTTGGCAGCTGCGGATGGCCGGAATCGATGCCGCGGAAGAATCTGTGGCGGCCCTGATCATCGGTAACATGGATAAGAATGGCTACCTGCAGCTCGCCGTCGAGGACATCGCGTTCCAGAGCGGCCAGGACTTTGACGTCGTCGAGGCTGCGCTGCGTCACATCCAGGCGTTGGACCCGCCGGGGGTCGGGGCACGTGACCTGCGGGAGTGCTTGCTGTTGCAGATCCGCGCCGAGGAAGCGGAGGACTCTGTTGCGGCGCGTATCGTCCGCGATCACCTGGGACTGCTCGAAAGCAAACGCTACGACAAGATCGCGAAGGAGCTCGGGGCCACGATCGAGGAGGTCGTGGCGGCGGCGCATTACATTGCGCGGCTCGAGCCGAAGCCGGGCCGCAACTTCGGTGAGGGCGACATCCGCTACATTACGCCCGATGTCTTCGTCCACAAGATCGGCGATGAACTGGTCATCACGCTCAATGACGACGGCCTCCCCCGCTTGCGGGTGAGCAATTTCTACCGCCGCGTCCTGGGCGACTCGAACACGGGAGAAGCCAAACGCTACATCCAGGAGAAGATGCGCGCCGCGGCCTGGCTCATCAAGAGCATCCAGCAGCGGCAACGGACCCTCTACCTCGTGACGCAAAGCATCGTACGATTTCAGCGTGAGTTTTTCGAGCAGGGCGTCTCCCACCTCAGGCCGCTGGTGCTGAAAGATGTCGCGATGGACATCGGCATGCACGAGTCGACGGTGAGCCGCGCCACCGCCAACAAGTACGTGCATACACCGCAGGGCACGTTCGAGCTGAAGTACTTCTTCACGTCGAGCCTGCAAGGCGCTGACGGGGAGGAAGTGTCCGCCGAGAGTGTCAAGGACCGCATCCGTGAGATCATCAGCCAGGAAGACCCGCGCGAGCCGCTGAGTGATCAGCACATCGCGAAGATGCTGTCGACCGAGCATGTGGGGATCGCACGGCGGACGGTCGCCAAGTACCGGGGCATGATGGGAGTCCTGCCATCGTCGAAACGGCGCCAGGGATTCTGACGGGGGCGCGAGAACGGAGAACAACATGCACGTGATGGTAACCTTCCGGCACGTGGAGCCGACCGAAGGGCTGCAGCGCTACGCCGCCGACAAGGTGCAGCGCGTTCGCAAGTACCTGCGGCGCCCGATCGAGGCACATGTGACGTTATCGGTGGAAAAGCAGCGCCATGTCGCTGAGATTCAGGTGAGCGCCAATCACCTGAATATTACCGCGGCCGAGCAGACCGGTGACCTCTATTCGGCCATCGATCTGGCCATGGACAAGATCGAGCGCCGCGTCAAGAAGCACGTGGCCCGATACAAGGACCACAAGGGCGGTAACAACGCGACCGTGGTGAACGCTCTGTCTGCCGACAGAGACCACGCTCAAGGGACCATCCACACGCAACGGGTCGCGGTGAAGCCGATGTCCGTGGACGAAGCGATCATGCAACTGAATCTCGTCCAGAACGATTTCCTCCTCTTTACGAATGCAGCCACGGACAGCTTGAGCGTGGTCTATCGGCGCAAGGACGGCGACTATGGCCTGCTCGAGCCCGAGCCCTCGTGAATCGGATGACGTGCCGGTGTCTTCCGACGAGTCGTGACGGGCAGGGCGCGAGGAGGTCGAAGAGGAGCCGCGGCCCTCGAAGTCCTCGTTGCCAGGCGCTCCCTACATGAAGCTCGTCGATATCCTTCCCGAAGCCCTGGTCATCCCGGCGCTCAAGGGACAGACGAAGGAAGATGTCCTACGCGAGCTGGCGGAATACATGGCGGCACGATACCCGGACATCGACGCTGGCCGGCTCGTCGAAGTGCTCTGGGAACGCGAACGACTGGGCAGCACGGCCATCGGCGACGGGATCGCCATTCCGCACGGTAAGCTTCCGGGTGTGCGGGCTTTGCGCGCGGCGTTTGGCCGGCACTTGCAGGGAGTGGAGTTCCAGTCCCTCGACGGCCATCCCACCAGGTTATTTTTCCTCCTGGTGGCGCCGGAAGACTTAGTGGGGCAGCATCTCAAAGCCCTTGCCCGTGTGTCGCGCCTGCTCAAGGAGCCATCGTTTCGCAACCAGTTGATGGCGGCAGGGACGCGCGAGGAGCTGTATCGCTGTATCCGTGAGGAGGATAGTAAGTATTAGCCACCGCTCGTGCTGCCGAGACTGCTGCTGTGGTCCCGCTGCCCGGCGCTGGGGCTGCCAGCCTGCACCAGCACGCACAGGTAGGCCGACGGTCCGATGAGTGACACGACACTGTCAAAGCGCCTTGAAGTCAAGAATCGACTGGGACTGCACGCCCGCGCTGCCGCGCTGCTGGTGCAAACGACGGCTCAATTCGACGCCGATGTCACGGTGGCAAAGGATGGACAGGTCGTGAACGCGAAGAGTATCCTCGGGCTCATGACGCTGGCGGCTGCTCAGGGCTCGCTAATCGAGGTGAGCGCCTCAGGGCCCGAGGCCGTCGAGGCCCTGCGGGCCATCGAACGGCTCATCGAGCAGAAATTCCATGAGGAATAACGTCCTTGACCGTGACACGTCCCCTGTATTATGAATCAACATAGCCTGCCGGTGAGGGCCGAGCAGGCTGCGGCACCCGCGCGCAGCTCAGAAGGACTGCAACGGGCGGAGGAGGCCCCTATGACCCTACGCGATTTCCTATTTACGTCAGAATCCGTTTCTGAGGGACATCCCGACAAGATGTGCGATCAGATTTCCGACGCCGTCTTGGACGCGTTGATCGCGTGTGACCCTGAGAGCCGCGTGGCGTGTGAAAGCCTGACGAAAACCGGCATGGTGGTCGTTGCAGGAGAAATCACGACACGGGCGCAGATCAGCTACGCTGAGGTGGCCCGCGAGACAATTCGCGAGATCGGATACAACTCGTCAGCCATGGGCTTTGATGCCGACACGTGCGCCGTGCTGACCGCCATCGATCGGCAGTCCCCCGATATCTCCCGGGGCGTCACAGCCAATGACGAGGCGCACAAGGAGCAGGGAGCCGGGGATCAAGGGCTCATGTTCGGCTTTGCCTGTGACGAGACGCCCGAACTCATGCCGTTGCCCATCGTCCTGGCACATCAGCTGGTCAAACACCTGGCGAAGGTGCGTAAGAGCGGGGTGTATGGGTTCCTGCGTCCCGACGCGAAGTCCCAGGTGACCGTCGAATATCGTGATGGGCGCCCCCGGCGGGTCGATGCCGTGGTGGTGTCGTCACAGCACAGCCCGGACGTCAAGTACGAAACGCTGCGGGAACTTATCGTCGAAGAGGTGATTCGTCGCGTTCTCCCCGACCAATACCTGGATGGGCGGACGAAGTATCACGTGAACCCCACCGGCCGTTTCGTCGTCGGTGGCCCGGTCGGTGACTGCGGGTTGACCGGGCGGAAGATCATCGTCGACACCTACGGGGGCTACGGCCGGCATGGTGGCGGAGCCTTTTCGGGCAAGGACCCGAGTAAAGTGGATCGCAGCGCAGCGTACATGGCCCGGTATATCGCCAAGAACATCGTTGCGGCTGAGTTGGCGACGAAGTGCGAAGTGCAGTTGGCGTACGCCATCGGCGTTGCCGAACCGATCTCGGTGCTCGTCGACACGTTCGGTACGGGCGTCGTACCGAACGAGCGCCTCGCGGCGATGGTTCGAGAGCATTTCGAGCTGAAACCTGCTGACATCATTCGTGCGCTTGACCTCAAGCGGCCAATCTATAAGCGCACTGCCTCCTACGGGCATTTCGGCCGTACCGCGGAGAAGGGGTACTTCACCTGGGAGCGCGACGACCGCGCTGATGCATTGCGCGCCGCGCTCGGTGCGCGCTCGCGCCCGGCACCCCGGGTCAGGGCGGTGCAGGTCGCGGTGTAGCTTCCGCTCCTGCCTGCGGCAACTCGTTTCCGCCGGCGAATCTGCTGCACGGTCCAACGGCGAGGGCGCCTCGCAGGGGGGTGTTGTCGCCGCTTCGGCGCACGAGAGGGACAGAAATGCCAGCCAAACGTCATGATATCAAGGACATCAAGCTTGCTGCGCTCGGCAAGAAGCGCATCGACTGGGCAGATCAACACATGCCAGTGGTGCGGCGTATTCGCGAGCGCTTCGCCCGGGAAAAGCCGCTGCGCGGCGTGACACTGGGCGCCTGCCTGCACGTGACAACGGAGACAGCCAACCTGATGCGCACGCTCAAAGCGGGTGGCGCCTCGGTGGCACTCTGCGCGTCGAATCCGTTGTCTACACAGGATGACGTCGCTGCTGCCTTGGCGAAACACGAGGATATCGCGACCTTTGCAATCCGCGGCGAGGACAACAAGACCTACTACAGTCACCTGCGTACCGTGCTCGGCCTCAAGCCCAGCATCACGATGGACGACGGCGCCGACCTGGTCAGCCTGCTCCACAGCGACTACGCAGCGCAGGCCGAACAGGTCCGTGCGAGCATGGAGGAAACGACGACGGGCGTGATTCGCTTGCGCGCTCTCGAGCGACAGGGCGCCCTGCGGATTCCGGTGATTTCGGTCAACGATGCCGACACGAAGCACCTGTTTGACAACCGCTACGGGACCGGCCAGTCCACTGTCGACGGGATCATTCGGGCCACCAACATCCTGCTAGCCGGCCGTACCCTAGTCGCCTCAGGCTACGGCTGGTGCGGCAAGGGGCTGTCGATGCGGGCCCGAGGCATGGGGGCGCACGTGATTATCACCGAGGTCGATCCCATCCGCGCGCTCGAGGCGGCCATGGATGGTTTCCGCGTCATGCCCATGAAGGAAGCGGCCAAGCTCGGCGACATCTTCGTTACCTTGACCGGAGACAAACATGTGCTGCGCGAGGAACATTTTCTGGCGATGAAGGACGGTGCCATCCTCTGCAACTCAGGTCACTTCGATGTCGAAATCGACCTCAAGGCGCTCAAGCGCCTGACACGGGGTGTGCGGAAAGGCGTCCGGCCATACGTCGACGGCTATCAGCTCCGCACCGGGCGCACCGTGTACGTGATCGCCGAGGGCCGACTGGTGAACCTGGCTGCGGCGGAAGGGCACCCGGCGGCGGTGATGGATATGAGCTTCGCCACGCAGGCGCTCAGTGCCGAATGGGCCGCCCTGAGCGCTCGCAATGGCGGGCTGGCCGTGCGCGTCCATGACGTGCCGAAGGCGATCGAAGAGATGGTTGCAACGCTTAAGCTCGCAAGCATGGGTATCCGAATCGATCGTCTGACCCCGGACCAGCACGCGTACCTGAGTTCGTGGGGCGAAGGCACATAACGCGCCCGAATACTCGCCGCAGCCGCACGTTGACCACCGGCCGTGCCACGATGGCCGGTGTGGAGTCGAACGCCCGATGAAGTTTTCGGAGATGAGCGCCTTGCAGCGAGCTGACCAGCTTGCCGACCGGGGCACCTTCCGCCCGTTGACCGGCCGAGCAACCGGCCAGACGACGTGCGTCGTTGGATCCGGCCTCGTTGACGGCATCCCCGTGTTGCTGGCATTGACGGACGGGCACGTGCGTGGCGGCACCCTCGGTGTGCGCGAGTCGGGTATTCTGGCGGGTGCGGTGGAACGGGTCACCAATCCCAAGATGCCGCAGCAACGGCCCGTTGCGCTGATCGTGGGTTTCGACACCGGTGGCGTCCGCGTGGAAGAAGGACCGACCGCGCTGGCTGCGGCGGCAGCAGTCGGCGTCCTGCTGGCCCGCCTCACGCTGACGGGTGTCCACCTCGCGGCGGTGATCAGCGGGCCACGAGGCTGCTTCGGGGCCGCGTCAGTCATGGCGGCGCTGCCCGAACGCGTCGTCATGACCGAAGACGCCCATTGGGGCCTGACCGGCCCCAAGCTGCTCGGTGGTATCCTGGACGGGGCGGCGGCAGAACAGGAAGGCCTTCAGGCCACCTCCGCGGCGAACCGATTGGCGAACGGCGATACCCATGCCGTGGTGGCGGACACCGCAGGCGCTGTGCGCGCACAGTTGATGGATTTCGTTGCTGCGGCGGCCCGAGGCGGTGCCGTCCCACCCCTCCAGGCGCGGATCTCGGCCAGTGCCTCCGTTACTGCCACGTTACAGAGCCGCTTGTCCGGCGCGGGCGTCGGTGCGCGCCCCGTCGCCCCGACACGCCGTCGCCGCGACCTGCTGCAATACTCTTTTCGTGGGCAGTGGCGGCCGGCCGGACCCGCGCAGCGCCGTGGGCTCATCCACGCCGCCCTTGGCACGCTCGGGCACCGCCCTGCACTCGGTCTGATCGTCGGGCCGGAGCAGACACGCGGCGGTGGCATAGGCATCGAGGAAGCGGCGACCGTCGTCGATATGGTGCGGCAGGCAGTGGCTCAGCGTGGCCCCGGGCGGGCCGTGATTCTCACTTTCTTGTTCTGCCAGGGCCATGCGGTGGATTTCACCCAGGAGCGCTTCGGGCTGCACCGTGCCCTGGCGGAATGCTTGCGCGTGCTGGTGGCAGCCCGATTGCTGGGGCACCCGCTTGTGAGCGTCCTCGGTGGTGGGACGTACGGCGCCGCATACCTGGCGCTGGTCGCACCCAGCCATCGGATCCTTGCCATGCGGGGGACATCGGTTGCTCCGATGGCTCCGGCGGTGCTCGACGCGTTCGAGGCACTGCGCGGCCGTAAGGCGGGCCTGGAAACGGAGGCGCAGCTCGCGGAGCTGATTCCGGATATTCGGATGGTGGAGAACGTCATCCGCCTGCCGCACGCCTTGCAGCGGGAGCTCGCACAGTTGCTCGCGACCGTGCGTCCGGAAGTGGACGCCGCGTGACGCCCGCTGCTGTTGTCCACCCTGAAGTCAGGCGAGCAGGGTGGAGACGCCCATCGACCCGGGCTCGAGCCGCGTCCGCCGTGAACCTGGAGGCGAGGCCGGTGCGCCGGTTACCGCCCGGCTGCGCGGGACCGTCGCCGCGCGGGTCGCGTGCGCCAGCTTGCACGGGACGACAGGCGAGGATCAGCACCGAGCTTAACCGTTCCGGACGAACGGACATCATAGCCGCCGAGTCGCGTGACAGCGGCCCGAAAGTCGTCGGACACGATGACTGCGAGGAGTGCCTGGCCTCGCTCGCTGAGGTAGAAGTCACGCCGGAAGACGAGATCATACTCCTCCTTCTCGACCGGAATGAAATCCAGGCCGAGCGCGTTGGCCGCCGGCCTGATACCCAAGCCGCAGTCGGCCAGGCCGCTGGCAACGGCGGCAGCCACAGCCATGTGCGTGAACACCTCGTGCTGGTACCCCTGGATGCGTTCGGGACGCAGCCGCAGCTTGGTCAGCTTGTAGTCGAGTAACACCCGGGTACCGGCCCCCGGTTGCCGGTTGATGAAGCGCAGCTCGGCGCGCGCCAGATCTTGCAGACGGTGGATGTTCTTCGGGTTGCCCCGCGCGACGATCAATCCTTGTTCGCGCACGACCAAACTCACCACCGCGACGTCGCCGGAAGGCAGCAGCCGGCGGACGTCCGGTAGATTGTATGTCCCGGTTCTTGGATCAAGCAAATGCGTGCCGACTACGTGTGCCTCGCCGCGCTGAAGTGCCAGCAAGCCTCCTAAGCTCCCGACGTTCGTTGCCGAGATCTTCACCTCCGGGGCCCGGCGCTTCAGACCGTCCTCCAGTAGGCCGATCGAAAGATCATGACTGCCGCTGAACACAATCGTGTTGGCGATGGCGGAAGACGGGCGTAGCAGCTCGACGCCGACCTCCTGTCCCGCATTCACCCCCTCCGAGAAACGCGGGATCCGCAAGAAACCGTCCGCCTTGACCATCGTGCTGATGACCCCTGCCCCCCGCCCGAGCGGGTTGGCAACGACCCGGTCCCCAACCTGGCCGAGCGTCACCCGGAGGAACTCCTCGACCCCAAGCTTCGACGGAATCTTGCGGGGAACGACGGCACGCACGGTTTCCGGTGGCACAACCGCGGCCCCGAGAAACTTCGCGATGAGCGGTCGCAGTACCTGCTGACAGACAACCACCGTGGACACGGGGTAGCCGGGCAACCCCAGCACGGGCTTGCCGTCCACGACGCTGCAGATCGCTGGTTTGCCCGGCATGATGTCGATGCCGTGGACCAGGATTTCTCCCAGCTGCGCCAACGCCGTTAGCGTGAAGTCGTGGTCGCCGGCAGACGACCCCGCAAGGATCGCGACGATATCGTGCCCTTTGACAGCTGCACGAACCCGCGCAGTGATCTGCTGCAAGTGGTCCCGGACGCGCTGCAGGCGATGCGGCTGGCCACCCCACTCAGTAATGAAGGCGCCCACCACTCGCGAGTTGAACTCGATGATCTTTCCGGCTGCCGGCTGGTCCCCGGGCTCGACCAACTCGCCCCCGGTCGGGATGATAGCGACGCGCGGTCGGGCGGCGACCGCAATAGTGGTGTGCCCAGCGGCGAGCAGGGCGCCGATGTCGAACGGGCGAATGCGGTGTCCCCGTGGCAGCAACGGCTCGGTCGCCACGATATCCTCGCCCACCAGCCGCACGTGCTGCCAGGGCGCCGCGGCGCCACGAATCGCGACGCGGCGCTGATCAACTGGATACACATTCTCGATCATGATCACCGCATTCGCCCACGGCGGGAGCGGCTGTCCGGTGTCCACGTAGGCGTATGGGCGCGACTGCTGGCCCCTCTGAGGTGCCAGGTCGAGCTCGACGGGTCGGGCCTCGCTGGCGCCAAAGGTGTCCTGTGCACGCACCGCGATGCCGTCCATCGCTGCCCCGTGATAATGCGGCGCCGACAGGTGTGCGAACATCGGTCCCGCGGTCACCCGATCCAAGCTATCTTCGACGGGAATCACGTCGGGCGGGCGCCGGCGTATTGGCAGCCCCTCTACGAACACAGCAAGCGTGTCAGCAAGGGACTTCTTGTTCAGGTAGCGCGTGCGAGCCATCGAGCACGTCTCTTCACTCCTGGAGCTATCCAGGGAAATACCCAGGCTGTCAACTCTGTGCGATCGGCAGCCGGAGGCCAGCTCTGTGGGTCTGCGGCAATCCCGCGACCCGCGGCAGCTGGCAGCCGTGCAGTGCGCGGTTCACGGCTCCCAGGACCTCGTCGACCGTAATGGATCCGTCGCGGTTGCGGTCTCCCGCCTCGCACACCGGGGGGGCGGTATGTCCCAGCGCGATGTCAACCATCACCACAAGCTCGTCGACCGTGACGTTGCGGGAACCATCGCAGTCGCCGAGACACGCGGGAGGCACGGTGGGCGTCAGCATCCTGATGAAAGTTGGGGTCGGGCTCGGGGAGAGAGGGGGCGACTGGACCACCGTGCGTGTCAGTGTCGCACTGGGGCTGGAGGTCGGAGTCGGTGGTGGCGTGGCGGTGGCCGTCGGTGTGCCGGTCGCCGTGGCAACGGGGGTGGCGGTAGCGACGGGACCGGCCACTGTGATCTCGAGCAGCTTGGTGTGGAAATCGCCTGTGGCATCTGTCGCCGTGACCTGCAGGAATCCCCTGCTGCCGGTGGAGGGGACGCCCGAAACTACTCCGTTCGGGGTGAGACGCAGGCCTGGAAATCCGCCGCCGGTGATGGTCCAGTTCACTGCGCCCGTCGCGCCGGTGGCTGCGAGCGCGCGGTGATAGAACGAGCCGGAGCTGCCGCTTGGGAGGGGATTGGGCGTGGTGATCGTGAGGGGCGGCGCGGCGGGGTAGATGGAGCGCACGCCGCCGGCGTCGTCCTGGCGAACGTCAGCGCAACGGCCGTCAAAGTGAGCCCGGAAATACATGGCTGCGTCGCGAAGTGTGGGATCGGGTTCAGCCAGATCTTCAGAGGAGTGACCGAGGCCGATGGTGTGGCCGATCTCATGTGTCGCAATTTCTGCCAGGTTGCAGGGGTTCCACACCGGGCATCCCGCCCAGCCGTCGGCGAACGTCACTTTGGCGCGTAGCGTGCGCTCAAAGGTGGTGCCATTGAACCGCTTCGATTCGAAGGTGGTGGTGCAGAAGCTGCCCAGACCGAGGGTACCCCGGCAGTTGACTGGGTCGGGAATCGCTCCCACCGGGTCGTTGAACAAGATCTTGTTGGTGCCGGGGCACGGGGCGCTGAGGTCGCTGGTCAAGCCCCTGCGGTTGAGCTGCAGAGAGGCCGCCTCCACGCCGCTCCACTGACCGAAGGCGCCGTCGATGGCCTGCTGCGAGGCTGGCAGACCCAGGATCGAGTCACCCCTTGCGTCGATCACAAAGGCGACCGGCGCGCCTTCGTCCGGTTCGAAGAAGCGGACGGAGCCCTGGAGCGTAAACGCGTCGGTCACCTCTTGGCGGAGCGCTGGGTCGCGCGCCTCGAGCGGCTCCATGAGCGGCGCTGCCGCCGGCGTCACGTTCGTCCGCGTGTGTTGTACCCTGGACAGAAGGTCGCTCAGGTGACGCAGCGGCTCTTGGGTGATCCCACCCCGGGACCCGATGACCATCGTGGCGGGACCGAGGGCCTGCTGCGCCTGAGGCATGCCGTCTGTTCCCACGCTGAGGTGGAACTTCCCGAGCGCAAGATGGTTGGTCCGTAAACTGCCGTCACGACGAACCGTCAGAAAGAGCAGCACCTGCTCGCCGAGTCGGAAGCTCGGCGCGCCGAACTCTCCCTGCCGTTCATTGCCCACCGTCCCACCATCTTCCTTGAGCGTGATTACGCGGCTGGTCAGCTCCCCGGTTACCACTTGCTCGACGGTCACCTGTACCAGGGTAAAAATCGCCCCCTCGCGAGACTGCACGCCCGTGAGGCCCTGAACCGTTCCCATGACGGCGGCCACCGAGCTGCGCGCCAGGTCCTCTACGCTCATCGGAACGAACGTGGTTGCGTGCAGCGGCTTGGCGAGTATGACGCTCAGCGTCGTGAACAGGCAGGCGGTACACTTCATGGGTCAGAGCGCTCCGGGGAGCCGCCTGGGCACTGGAGCCTACCGGTGCGGGTGCGTGGCGCACGGATCGCAGATGCGCCGCGGCCTTTGCCACCCGCTCACAACAGTCTCACCTCCACCTCGGTTCCTGCCTCCAACCCTTCCGCACTTGCCGGAATGCAGACGAGGCCGTCCGCTTTGACGAGGTTGAAGATCGCGGCGGACTTGCCTGCCAAGGGTGTGGCAACGCGCTGATGCTCCCGTTCCACGACCTTGACGCGGATATAGTCTTCGCGACCGGGCTGCGACGCAATGTTCTGGCTCAATCGCGCGCGGACGGTACGCGGTGGTGTGAACACGGCCGCTGGATCTTCGCCGCCGAGTACGCGGAGGAGGGGCGCACCGAACAGCTCGAAGATGACCAGCGCCGACTGGGGGTGACCGGGCAGGCCGAGGACGGGCTTGTCAAGCGCGCGGGCCAAGATCGTCGGTTTGCCAGGCGCGACGGAAATGCCATGGAAGAGAACCTCCGAGCGTGGGAACGAACTGATGACCTGCAGGGTGATATCCTTCGTACCGACTGAGCTCCCTCCAGAGACGAGTACGGCGTCATGACGTGGGAGGGCACGTGCCAGAGCCCGGCGTAGCTGGTCGGGCCGGTCCCGGGTGATGCCGTAATCGGTGACCACGGCCCCGGCTTCGGTGGCCATGGCGATGAGCGAGTAGGCGTTGATGTTGCGCACCTCGCCGGGACGCGGCACTGCCTCAGGCGCAACGATCTCGTCGCCGGTCGAGATGAGCGCGATGCGCGGGCGGCGGAACACGGTGGCACGCGTGATGCCAACGCCGGTGAGCGCTCCCAGGTCGCGGGCGCGCAGCCGGCGGCCACGGGGGAAGATCGGCGCACCTCGGCTGATATCTTCCCCGACGCGCAGGACGTTCTCCCACGGCGCCACACTGCGGTGTACTTCAACGATCCCGTCGCTGACCTCGTCGGTAACCTCGACCATCACCACCGCGTCGGCGCCGCGTGGTAGCATGCCGCCGGTTGCAATGCGCATGGCCTCACCCTTGCGGACCACACCCACCGGCGCTCTGCCCATTTCCACCGCACCGGCGAGCCGGAAGTAGGCTGGAATACTGGCGGAGGCCCCGAAGCTGTCCCGAGCCCGCACCGCGTAGCCGTCCATGTTGGCACGATCGAAATGTGGGAGATTGACCGCTGCCAGGAGGTCTCGAGCCACCACACGCCCGAACGCCTGGGCGACGCGGATCGTTACGGTTCCAACAGGGGAGAACTCCGCGATCCGTGCGCGTGCCGTGTCCGTGCTGACAACCTGAAAGAACGACTTTGCCGGCGCGCGCGTGCTGACCGCCGGCGCGCGCCGCCGCCTCACCGCGGGGGCCCTCTTTCCCACGGCGCCGGGCGTTGCCCGGTGTCTCGTCACTCTGCCCCGCGCGGGCATGCTACCGGCCAAGCTGCACGTGCGTCAGGCACGGCAGTTCTCGGCGGACCCGGTCCTGGTAGTCACGGTCGATTTGCGCCCAGATGATCATTTCGCGATCCGCGGCGCGCGCGAGTGGCTTGCCCCAGGGATCGATGATCATCGAGTTCCCGAAGTCCATGATCCCGTGGGGCCCGAGGCCAATCTGATCCGGAGCGATCAGGTACACCTGATTCTCGATCGCGCGTGCCCGAAGCAGGATGTCCCAGTGGGCGGCACCGGTGGCAAAGGTAAATGCGGACGGAATGGTGATAATCTCTGCGCCTGCCAGCGCCAGTTGCCGGTACAGCACCGGAAAACGTACATCGTAACACACGCTCATGCCGATCGTACCGAGCTCAGTCGGTGCGGTCACGATCGTGTCGCCGCGGTGGCGTGTGTCAGACTCGCGGATGGAAACGTGACCCGCGATATCCACGTCGAACAGGTGCATCTTGCGGTAGCAAGCTACGATGTCACCGTGCGGGTTGAACAGCACGCTGGTGTTGAACACCTTGGGACCGCCCGTGTCCTCGAACAGCGAGCCGGCAACCAGATAAATCGCCAGCTGTCGTGCTAGATTGCCTAGCCGCTTGGTGCTCGGGCCGGGGATCGCTTCGGCCGCCGTGCGTTCCTCCGATCGCGACCCGCGCCACAAGAAGACCTCAGGCAGGACCACCAGGCGGGCGTCCTGGCGCGCACACTCGGCAGCAAATGCCTCCGCCTTGTACAGATTGGCGGTCTTGTCCGAGCCGGCACACAACTGGACCGCCGCTGCGACGAACTGGCGCGTATTCATGATCGGCGCCACCGAGGCTAGCGAGGGTCCCCGCCCGCGTCAATCGGCTGGCCGTTCCACCTTGCCGCACCGCCGCAGGCTGTGGTAGCCCTCCAAGTGAGACGACCTGTGAGCATGACTCGGCTAATCAAGCGCTACGGCAACCGGAAGATGTATGACACACAAGCGAGCCGCTATGTCACCCTTGACGGTGTTGCCGAGCTGGTCCGAGCCGGCGAGGATCTGCGTATTATCGACAACGAGACGGGGGAAGACCTCACGGCCGTTACCTTTGCGCAGATCATCTTCGAAGAGCAGAAGCGCCAGAACGGGCTGCTCGGTCTGCCGGTGCTGCGCTGGATCATTCAACAAGGCGGGGAGACGGTCCACGAGATTCTGAGCAGCGTCGATCGCGGCCGCGAGGCGCTCGACAGCGTGCGGGAGCTGGCTGAAAAGGGCATGCAACAACTGGCGCAGAGTACCGGGGTGCAGCGCGGTGCCGGCCGGCGCCGGCCGGCACGCGATGGCAGTAAGCCGGGAAGGCGCCGCTTGCTCAATGACATCTTCGAAACGCCGCAAAAACAGATCGAGCAGTTGCAGCAACGCATCGATGCACAGGTGCGGGCATCGTTTGAGCGTGTGACGGCGCACCCCGCCTTTCAAAACGAGCTCCGGCGCGTCGAACAGAGTATCAAGAGCCTGGAACAGCAACTGGGCCGGCTGCGCCGCCGTCAAAAACGCGAGCGGCAGGGACGGGGCGTGAAAGGACCGCGCCGCGCAAGCCGCACCATGAAGAAAGGAGCGGAGCAATGAAGTTTGGCATCTTCTACGAGCACCAACTGCCGCGGCCGTGGGACGACGAGCGCGAGCTGCGGCTGTTTCAAGATGCACTCGATCAGGTGGAGCTTGCAGATCGGCTGGGTATCGATTTCGCTTGGGAGGTCGAGCATCACTTCCTGGAAGAATATTCACATTCCTCGGCCCCGGAAGTGTTTTTGGCGGCGGCCAGTCAGCGCTCGCAGCGGATTCGCTTGGGACACGGGATCGTCCTGTGTCCGCCTGCTTACAACCACCCAGCCCGCATCGCCGAGCGCATTGCCACCTTGGACCTGGTCAGCAAGGGACGGGTCGAGTTCGGGACGGGCGAGTCGGCTTCGCGCGTCGAGCTCGAAGGTTTCCGTATCGAGCCCACCGAGAAACACGCGATGTGGCTCGAGGCCATCGAGCAAGTCGCCTTGATGATGTGCCAAACGCCATATGCTGGCTATGAAGGGAAATACTTTTCCATGCCCCCGCGCAACGTGGTGCCGAAGCCTGTCCAACGTCCGCATCCGCCGATGTGGCTGGCCTGTTCGTCGCGGCAGACCATCCACGTCGCTGCCCACCTCGGCCTCGGCGCGCTCACGTTCTCCTTCGTGGATCCGAGCGAGGCCCGCCATTGGGTGACCGACTATTACGAGACGTTCAAGAACGCGTGTGTGCCGATCGGACAAACGGTGAACCCGAACATCGCGATGGTTACCGGCTTCATGTGCCACGAGCAGGCCGAGGAGGCGGAACGACGTGGCCTCGAAGGCTTCCAGTTTTTCGGCTACTCCCTTGCACACTACTACCTCTTCGGCACGCACGTGCCCGGCCGCACCAACATCTTCGAGAACTTTCGCCACAACAACGGCGAAATCCCCCTACCACCGAATCGCGGGGGCATCGGCACCCCTGACCAGGTACGCAGCCACCTCGAGGCCTTCGAGGCCACCGGCGTCGATCAAGTGGTCTTCATCCAACAGGGCGGCAACAACCGGCACGAAGATATCTGTGCCTCGCTGGAGCTGTTTGCAGCCCGCGTGATGCCTGACTTCAAGGAACGCGAGCTGGCCCGGCAGCGGCGCAAGAAGGCAGAGCTCGCCCCGTACGTCGAGCAAGCGATGGCGCGCAAGAAGGCGGTGCAGGCAGGGCGCGAGCTTCCCGAGGTCTACGCCTACGGGCGCAATATCGCCGAAGGCGGGGGGCAGTACCCAGCACCCCCGCGCTAGCGCCACACTCAGGCGCGGGCGAGCCGGTTAGTCGCCGTACCGCCGCTTGTAGAAGTCCAAAATCTGCTGGCGTTCGTGCGGACTCAAGCCCTTGCGCCAGGCATGCTCGGGCCGATTCAGAATGTCAGCAATCACCGTCTTGATCGCGCGGTTGCTCCCCCCGAGCGCCTGCGCTTGAGGGATCAGCTCGAAATAGAAACGCTGGGCCACCTCGAAGAATCCGTGCCACTGCGTGTAGTCGGGCCCTTGCATTGATGCGCCCATACGCGCGCGCCTCCCCTCGTGGTGCCAGAGCAGGAAGAAGGTCCACTCGATCCGGTCGTCGAACGGGTCCGGTGTAATCTTCTTCTCGGTGCGCAACGCGTCCATGATCCGCTTCGCCGGTCTGGCGAACTTGTCGTTGTACAGCTCCACGGTCTTGTCGTACTGGACGTAGAACGCCTTGACGAAGTCCGGGCCGTGACAGTTGCCGCACACGTCCTGCATCTTGGCACGGCGACTTTCCCAGTGCGCCAACTTCTTTGAAATCACGGGGCGCAACGTCCAGCTGATCCGAGCCCCCACGTCGTGGGTCACGGGCTGCGTCGGCGTTGCACTCATGTGACAGGTCGCACAGGTTGGGGCAGCCGTGTAGTCCTTGCCGACGACCCACGATCGGCTTTCGAGGTTCATCTCGGCTTGCTGGGCGCGAAAAGCGATCCCATGCTTCGACTCATTGTAGATTTCGATCTGCGGATGGTCAGGCCCTAGGTGACACTTGCCGCAGGTATCCGGATACCGGCCAAGCGCACGGCTGAAGATGTGCCGTGAGTGACACGCGGAGCAGGAACCGCGGCTGCCATCGAGGTTCACACGCCCGATACCAGTGTTCGGCCAGGTCAGCGGGTCGATTTTCGGCTTGCCGTTTGTGTCTCTGATCGGCTGGCCGCCAGCGCCCGTGCGCAACCGGACGGTAGACCCGTGACACTGCCAACAGCCGTTGGCTGCCGCCAGCGGGCCTTCTGCCAATTCTCCGAGCACGTTGTCCAACGAGCCAATGAACCGAGCCGCCTGCGCATGATGGCTGCGCGTGAACTCCTCGGCCTCTTGTACGTGGCAGGTCCCACAGTCCTTCGGTGTGACGATCGTGGCAATCGTACGGCCGTAATGCTTGAAGGCATCGGCGTCAGTTTGGTCCGCGTGGTGGCATTCGAAGCAGCCAACGCCGATGCCCGCATGTCTGGAATCTGCCCATTGCCGGGCGATCACCGGTGTGGTGTGTGAATGACACGCGTAACAGGCCTGACTGTCATCGGTCAGTGCCGGCTTCGTGGCCACCGCCTGTTGGACACCTGACTGGCCTGCTGCGGCACTGGCGGCCAGGCACAAGAGCACCGCCGCCATCCCCGTGTCACGGACCATTTTTCTCCTCCTCAGGTTGTGCGTACCGTTTGATTCTCCCCGGCCGGTGCCCGCCAGCTGCCGGCAACCGAAACACGCCGGATCGCATGTGTACCACAGCTCGTGCCAACGGACAGCATACCGGCCCGACGGTCTGTGTGGTAATCGGCTTCCCCCGTTCCTCGCAGGGTTGAGAGAGGAATTCACATCCGTCAGGAACGAAGGGCCGCAGGTGAAGTCACGTGCGTGTGGCATGAAATCAGCATTCCGCATTGGGCCGCAGGCTGTTAGCCCTTGCAGCACCGTGGTGGAGGCGCGTATGGACACCAAGCGATTTCTCGAAGTGATGGCCGACTTGGAGGCCCGCATCGCCAAAATTTATGAGCGCTTCGCGACGGAGTTCCACGATGTTGCGGACGTCGGCGACCTGTGGGTGAGTATGGGCCGGGAAGAGCTGCATCATGCCGACCACCTCAGCCTCGCCGCCAGTGCGGCCACTCCGGATCCCGTTGCGGCTGCCATGGCCGAACATGTGATGAGCCTCGAAACCGTTGTTGCGCAGCACGAGCGCGAGGTGGCGCACGCCGTCCCTCTCCAGGAAGCGCTGCAGGTTACGGTTGAGTTGGAAGAAGCGGAAGCCGCGCACCTGCATGCGCCCCTGTCCGCAATGAGCGGCTGGGCCGGCAGGCTGGCGCAGGACCCGGTCATGCAGCACCGGCAGCACCATCTGCTCGAACATGCCGTCGGGCTGTTCGGGACGCCGGCCGTGCAGGCACGACTGGCCGGACAGCTCGTGCGGGCCTGACATTCCCTGGGCCCGCTACGGCTGCGCCCTGTGCGTTGCGGCAAGCTGCGCCGCGGCCTATAGTACCGCGCATGAGGCGGCAGGCGGATGTCGCGGTCCTGGCAGCAGCGGTGGTTGAGGCGCTGCTCAAGCAAGGGTTTGTGCACGCGAAGCAGGATCCTGCGGTCCTGCAGCAACGCGTCGCCGAACTGATTGCCTGCAACCTGGAAGAAGAACGGGTGCTCGAAGCGGAGGCGGAACAACTCGCGCAGTCCCACGCGCGCGAGATGATGGGGATGGACCAGCGGAGGATCATCCAAGGCATCAAGGAGCGTCTGGCTAGGGAACGCGGTTTCACTCTGTAATGACGCGATTCAGCGAGGGCCGGCAGTCCTACCTCGCGCACCTGATCGTCAAGACCTTGCGGGAGGAGGGGCTAGCCGACATCGAAAACGAACGGCACGTCCTGCGGGAAATCAAGCGGGTCTTCGCCCAAGAGCACCAGGTGGACGCACAGATCGATGCAATGGTGCGCAGAAAGATCGCATCTCTGTCGCGCCAGGTTCCCCCGGGCAGCCGGGAGTGGGAGGTCTTGTATCGCCAGTATTACGCTGAACAATTGCGGAAGGTGAAGCCCCGCGGCGGCTGACCCTTGCCGGCTACGCAGGCAGCGCACCGGTGTGCCGGGTGCCGTGCGGGCTTGACAATTGCCATCCAGACGTTAAGTTGCCGGCGCAGCCCGGAGAGAACCGTAGGGCCCCGGGGACGCCAGGCGTGGTGCCCCGGCCAACTCGAAAAAGTTGCTCCGAAGCCACGGTGAAAGGAGAGTGGGGTCATGAAGATTCGTCCGTTGCAAGATCGCGTCATCGTCAAGCGCATCGCTGAGGAAGAAAAGACGAAGGGTGGAATCATTATCCCTGATACGGCGAAAGAGAAACCGCAAGAAGGCAAAATCGTCGCGGTTGGTAAAGGGAAGGCGAACGACGAAGGCAAACTCATCCCCCTCGAAGTGAAGGTGGGTGACCGGATCCTGTTCGGCAAGTACTCGGGCAGCGAGATCAAGCTTGAGGGCGAGGAACACCTGATCATGCGCGAGGACGACATTCTGGGCGTGATCGAGCGCTAGCGCACAGCACGAGAAAGATCGGCAAAGGAGGAAGCCAACCGATGGCAGCTAAGATTGTGAAGTTCAGTCAGGATGCACGTGACCGGATCTTGCGCGGCGTGAGTGTGCTTGCGGATGCCGTGACGGTCACCCTCGGCCCCAAAGGCCGCAACGTGGTGCTGGAAAAATCGTTCGGCGCCCCCAATATCACCAAAGACGGTGTGACCGTCGCCAAGGAAATCGAGCTCGAAGACAAGTTCGAGAACATGGGCGCACAAATGGTCAAGGAGGTGGCGAGCAAGACCTCCGACGTGGCCGGTGACGGTACGACGACGGCAACGCTGCTGGCCCGTTCGATCTACGCCGAAGGGGCCAAGATGGTGGCGGCCGGTCACGATCCCATGAGCCTCAAGCGGGGTGTCGACCGGGCGGTTGAAGTGGTGGTTGGCGAACTCAAGAACATCTCCAAGCCGACGAAGGACCAGAAGGAAATTGCCCAGGTCGGCACGATTTCCGCCAACAACGACCGCACGATCGGCGAAATCATCGCTGAGGCGATGAACAAGGTGGGCAAAGAGGGTGTGATCACGGTCGAAGAGGCGAAAAGCCTGGAGACGACGCTGGAAGTCGTGGAAGGTATGCAGTTCGATCGCGGCTATCTCTCCCCGTACTTCGTCACCGACCCGGATAAGATGGAGGTCGTCCTTGAGGATGCCTACCTGCTCATCCACGAGAAGAAGATCAGCAACATGAAAGATCTCCTGCCCGTGCTCGAAGCGATCGCGCGCACCGGGAAGCCGTTCGTCATCGTTGCCGAGGACATCGAGGGTGAAGCCCTCGCTACACTGGTGGTGAACAAGATCCGCGGCACGCTGCATTGCGTCGCCGTCAAGGCACCCGGGTTCGGCGATCGGCGCAAGGCGATGCTCGAGGACATTGCCATCCTGACCGGCGGACATGTGATTGCAGAAGAGCTGGGGATCAAGCTCGAGAACGTCACCGTGAACGACCTGGGTCGCGCCAAGCGCATCGTTGTCGATAAGGACAATACCACCATTGTCGACGGCGCCGGCAAGAAAGCCGACATCGAGGGCCGCATCAACCAGATCCGAGCGCAGATCGATGAGACCACGTCGGACTATGATCGCGAGAAGCTGCAGGAACGATTGGCAAAGCTGGTGGGCGGCGTCGCGGTGATCCGCGTGGGTGCGGCAACCGAAGTGGAAATGAAGGAGAAGAAGGCACGTGTCGAAGACGCGCTGCACGCGACACGCGCTGCCGTGGAGGAAGGCATCGTGCCCGGCGGCGGCGTAGCGCTGATCCGCTCCTTGAGCGCCCTCGATGGCCTCCGGGTCAAGGACGACGAGCGCGTCGGTGTGAACATCGTCCGTCGGGCCCTGGAGGAACCGTGTCGTTGGATCGCCAACAATGCCGGCTGGGAAGGTTCCATTGTCCTCGACCGGGTCCGAAACAACAAGGGCGCCTTCGGCTTCAACGCCGCCGCCGAGCAGTTCGAGGACCTCATGAAGGCGGGCATCGTTGATCCCACGAAAGTGGTGCGCACCGCGATGCAGAACGCGGCATCGGTGGCTGGCCTCCTGTTGACCACAGAGGCGATGGTTGCCGAGAAGCCCGAGGAGAAACAGACGCCACCGATGCCGCCGGGAGGCGGTATGGGTGGCATGGGCGGCATGATGTAGCTTGCGATCCGATTCACCTTCCCAATGGCCCTTCGTGTGTTGCACGGGGGGCCTTTCTTTTTCTGCAGCAGCGCCAGCCGCGGACGCAACCGTGTACGGCCCGTGCCTCCTACCGTCTCGCGAGCTTGCTCTTCAGTCGTTCGACCGCACCGGCCACTCCGGGACGTTCCGGCGCCTGTCCGGCTGCCATCCGGCATTGCCTGAGCGCATCGTGTAACCGGCCGAGGAGTTCCAAGCTGAGACACAGGTTGAAGTGCCCTTCTGTGAACTCCGGCCGCAGCTCGACGGCGCGTCGATACTCACCGACGGCGGCTGCGATCTGCCCAGCCGACAGGAGCGCGACGCCGAGGTTGTTGTGCGTCTCGGCCGAGTCTGCGTCGAGTTGCAAGGCGCGCCGGTATTCCTGGATCGCGGCCTGGCGCTCACCGATATCGTACAAGACGAGAGCCAGGTTGCTGTGTGCGTCAGCTGACTGCGGCCTGAGCCGGAGCGCTCCCCGGTATTCGGCGAT
This sequence comes from Binatia bacterium, assembly GCA_046757585.1. Classification (GTDB taxonomy): domain Bacteria; phylum Desulfobacterota; class Binatia; order HRBIN30; family HRBIN30; genus JBHHYR01. The sequence continues at coordinate 24,443 of JBHHYR010000034.1, forward strand.
GGCTTCGGCGCGGCGGCCTGCATGGTGCGCTTCCACCGCCTTTTTGTAGTGCGCCAGGTATCCTTCGTTGACACTCGGCCCGCAGGCCCACGTCAGCAATACGGGCAACGCAACGATTCCTCGCAGAACGGTTCTCTTCATACCAACGGGCAGAAGCACATTTCGCACCCTGCAGGCCTGGCCCCAAAAACCTGACGCCGCGGGGCCGTCAGGAAGCGGCCAGGCTCCTGCGAGTTCGACAGCTGCGACGGGGATGTGGCACCTCTTTTCTCCTGGCTGCTTCTTCGAGTAATATCGGGCTACTACATCTGCAGGAGATGCACGTATGCCAGGCCCGCTGGAAGGAATTCGTGTTGTGGAACTGGGCTTCTGGGTCGCTGGCCCCGGCGCCACCGGCGTCATGGCCGACTGGGGCGCCGATGTGATCAAGATCGAGCCGCCCGACGGCGATCCGTTTCGTGGTGTGTTCCTGAACGCTGCCGGCTTGGATGTGCCGTGGAATGCGCCCTTCGAGCTGGATAACCGGGGGAAGCGCAGCATTGGGCTGAATTTGCAGCAGCAAGATGGGCGGGCTGTCGCGCGGCGATTGCTAGCCGCTGCTGACGTTTTTGTCAGCAACTTACGCCCGCAGGGCCTGCGCAAGTGCGGCCTGAGCTATGAGGAGGTACAGCCGCTCAACCCGGGGCTCGTGTATTGCCACGTGAGCGGTTACGGCGTGAGCGGCGACGACAGCGATCGGCCAGCCTATGACGTGGCGGCGTTCTGGTCTCGTGCCGGCATTGCGGCCTCCTTGGTTCCCGCTGGGGCCGAGCCACCGCAGCAGCGTGGCGGTATGGGCGACCACTCGACTGCGCTGGCGGCGGTGGGCGCCGTGTGCGCCGCGCTGGT
>JBHHYR010000035.1:0-24996 GCA_046757585.1 Binatia bacterium
CTGCGGATGTTCGAGGACGCGCCGAAGTTCGAGATCGAACGCATTCGCGGCCGCCGTCGAGGCGGAGATGATGCGACGGCTCGAGCACGCCTTCCGCGACGTCCCGAAGCTCGCCCCGGAGTACGACTTCTTTGCCGTCCATGCGGGTGATTCAAAGCCAATCGGCAGGGGAACGGGAGCCGAGCGCGGCGCGAGCACGGGTGCCGAAAACATCAGCGGAGCCCCCGAGGGAGCGGCACTCCCGGAGCCGGGCGAAGAGCAGGAAGCTCCGCAGCCGTCATTGCTGCCGGCCGGCGCGCTCGAGTCGCTGCAAATCATCCCGGCGCTGACCCGGGTCGAACGCCTCGGACGGCGGGTCCTGCGGGCACATCCTCGCGACGCCGAGGGAAGGAAGATCCGGCGACCAATCACGATCCGCTGGCACGCGGCCGAACCCCTCGGAATGCTGGAAACGACGGAGGGGGCGATGACGGCGTTCGTGGCGGGCTCGGAGCTGGGTCGTGCTACCGTCCTCGCTACTGCGCGGGAAGGCGAGCGACAGGTCGAGTCGAGCGCCGTCGTCCACGTCGTGGATGCGCAGCCAGCGAGCGACCTTCCACGTACCGGTATCCCCGAGCCCCTGTTCGTCCATGAGGCCGGCCAGAGCTGGCGCTCGCGGCTGCGCGGCGGACAATGGGAAATCAATAGCGGCCACGCCGACTTCCAGGCAGCGTCCGAAACGCCGCGGCGCAAGCTGCGCTACCTGGCGGCGCTCCTGGCGAAGGAGGTCGTCCTCCACTCCTTCCCGCAGCCCCAGCTCGGATCGGCACTCGAACGCCTGGTCGAGGTGCTGACAATCACCGAGCGCCGGCTCGAGAAGAGCTGAGCCGACTGACCCCCGGGGGCACGCTGCAGGATTTTGGGACGGAGGCCGCTCGCATGGAGTATCGGATCACGCCCGGACGTGTGCAGATTGGCGAGTGTTCGTTGTACTACGAGTGCGTCGGGGCGGGCCGGCCGTTGATCTTTCTTCACGGCCTCGGCGGTAACCACCTCTCATGGTGGCAGCAGGTGCCCTACTTCATGCGCTGGTACCAATGCATCACCCTGGACCAGCGAGGTTTCGGTCTGTCGCAGGATCCGGAGGGACTTTTCAATCAGGCCCACGCAAGCGACATCGGCCGTCTGCTCGATGATCTGAAGCTGGACAAGGTCGTGCTGGTTGGGCAGTCGATGGGTGGCTGGACAATCGTGGGCTATGCGCTCGAGCATCCGGGCCGCGTCGCAGCTCTGGTACTGTGCGACACGCCGGGAGGGATCTTTCCGCCCGGTGTGTCGCTGGAACGGCCGCGCGAGCCGCTGCGGTTCGCTGCCAATCCGCCGCTTGGTTCGCTGCCAACTTATGCGAAAGATTACTTCGTGCGCCGGCCCGACCTGGCGCTCCTGTACGAGGAGTTTCGAGTTCTGGGCGCGCAACCCCCCGCAGATGCACTCCAGCGAATCGCCTCGCTGCGCTACGATCTCAACCGGGTGCGCCAACATCTTCAAATGCCGGTTCTGTGCATGGTGGGCGAGGACGACCTGCTGGTCCCTCCGCGGATGGTTCGTGCAGTCGCGGACTTTCTCCCGAACGCGCGCCTTGTGTCAGTGCCCGACTGCGGGCATTCGATCTATTTCGAGCACCCGGCGATCTTCAATCAGCTGCTGCGCGACTTTCTCATCGACGTCGGCTACGCGGGCTGAGCTGAGACGGTTGTGGGGCGAGCTCCCGTGGTGCTCCCGTTCCGTGAGCGCAAGTGCCATCGTCGCCGGCGATCGGAACCCTCATTGATGCAGTGCCTCGGGCTTCGAGCTGCGTGCTGACGTCCAGGGTGCAGCCTGCGACGTCAGCTCACACGTCTCGGACGTGCGCGATCTTGTCCTTGGACCGCGAGCCCCAACGGATGAGCTTGTCGTCCGTGGTGACCAGAGCCGCGCCTAGCCGCCGTGCCAGTAGCACGTAACAGGCGTCGTAGACCGTCAGGGCCTCTCTCACGGCCCACGCCTCCGGCATGAGCTCGGCGGTGCCGGCCGCAGCGATGGGCAGGCGGGTCAGCCTGTCCACGGCTTTGGCCCCCGCGGCCGGAGGGATTGCTCTCAGCCGCACCAGCTTGCGAATTGCCGAAACGGACTCCGGGTAGATCAAGTCGGGAGCGATGAGCTGGAAGCCGGTTTCCTCCCGCGTGAGTCTGCGGAACAATGCCGTTGCCCGGTCCGTGTGCGTGAGAACGACGAGATACTCGACGACGACGGATGCATCGACGACAACCGGTCCGCTGATCACCTCCGCTCCCTGTCCGCGCGGATGAGCGCGGCCGCTGCCGGCGTCCCAGCTCGGGCTCGCGGACGACTGGACTCAATCTCGGCCAGAAGCTGACGCACCCCGGGCCGGTCCACCTGCAGTGCGCGGGAAAGCAGACGGATGGCCTCGTGCGAGATGGAGGTGCCGCGCTCTCGAGCGCAGTGCCGGAGCGAGCTATAGAGATCGTCGGGAACGTTTCGGACGTGCAAGGTGTGCATAAATATTTGCTAGCACAAGTGGTTGCATGGTTGCAACCACACCACTGGCGCGAAACGACGTTGGGAACGAGGTCGCAATACGCAGGCAGCGGCTGATACGTGCCTGAGGGCTTCCTGTTTCGTGCCGCCCGCCGTAGCGCGCGCAGCACGCTCTCCTCTCAGTAGTCGTCAGGCTGCGTGATCGGATCGGGCCGCGGAGTTTCCTTTCATCAACGTCATCCTGCGCCACACGCGTGCCGCGGTCGAGTGATGGACGGCGAACGGGCGATGCTCGTCGAGAACGGCTCAGATCCACTTCAACCCGGCGGCGAACAGTAGGAGACAGGCGCCGTCGAACGCGTAGATCGCCCCCACCGTCTTGGCCTTCTGCGCCATCGTCGGCATGTCATGGACCCAGAAGGCGACGACGAAGAACGTCAGATACCCGAACACGATGATCAGCCACGGCGTGCGGACGTTCCACCACCAGTAGTCCCACGTGAGCTGCCCCGCCGCGTTCAAGAGGAGCTCGACGATCACGCAGAATACCGAGAAAGCCACGGCAATGAACCAGCGGTTCGGTATCCCCAAGATCCGCAGTCGCCGATCGGCGGGCAGAGTCTTCGCGGCCAAGACACCGGCAATCGCGAACATGAAGCAGATCTCGATGTTCAAGCCGATCAGGATCAGAAAGGCGGTGCGGCCGGGGGCGCCCCAGACGGGCGCGTAGTGCGTGAAGTGGTACACCAGAGCGTTCCAGATCTCGTTGAACCAGTCCATACCCCACAACGCCAGCCCGGCGAAGACCACGTTCCAGTTCCGCCGCTCGACCTCGACGGTGTACACGTAGAGCACGAGGGCGAGAAGGGACACTACATACCATTGGAACTGACTGCTGTCGCGTAGGATGTCCATCGCCCGCTGGGCGGCGTCGGTGGGCATAACACCCCTACTTTTCCTGGATGGAGGCAACGAACTCGGTAATCAGCATGACTTTGCTGCGCACCGTTGCATGCCGGGCGATCGGCGCAGCCACTTCCTTACGGAACACGTCGCCCCACACCGGCATGTCCGCGTCACCGTGTGCACGGACAGTCGTGGTTCCGTCAATCGCGGCTACGACCTGCGCGAACGGAAAACGTCCGCCGGCGTTTTTCGCAATCTGCGTCAGGTCGGTCGGTTTCGGTCGCAGGAACCCGGAGACGACCCCGTCACCTTTCCCGCTCTCTCCGTGGCAGGCGCTGCAGTACTTGAGATACGCCGCCTTCGCCGGAGAGTCGGCCTCTGTCGCATACGCCAGTGCCGATATCGATACGAAGGCTGCAACCAGCCCGGCCCTCGCGAGTATTCTCCAGCGTCCGACTCCGCTCATGGTTGTTTGCTCCTTTCCAGGGATCGACCGTCTCCGCGAACCCGACGGGATGCTGCTTCCCTCGCTACGCCCTGTGCTCAGCCGGAGATCTCCCCCTCCGTGGGTTGATCGGGCGGCGCCACCCTAAATCGCTTGGGAACCGGGGTCCACGCGTCCAGAGCTTTGGCCGAGCCGTCAATGGTCCGCGAGCTGTGCTCGACGTTGGCGGGGATCTGCACCCCTTCCCCTGGCCCGAGCACCCGCTGTTCACCCTTGAGGGTCACCTCCAATCGGCCTTCGAGCACGTAGGTGATTTGCTCGTACCGATGATGATGCGACGGCACGGCCGACCCCACTGGGTACTCGACAAATGTCATCATGAGGTTTTCGAGATGGACCGATCGCAGTCGGATGCCCTCCAGCACGTCTTTTGACGGCAAGTCAGCGACGCGAAAGAAACCTTTGGGGTCTGGCTCAAGCTCCATCGGTCCCTCGTCCCCCTCGACCTTGCAAGCCGCTGGCCACCAGGCGGTAGCCCTCGCCGAAGCTGATGCGCCGGTCAATTGTGCATCTCCAAGAGGCACCGCATGCGGGACGTCTCAATTTCGAGAATTGCCAGGGAGCCGGACCCGACCGCCCGGCAGCTGTCGCTTGGCCGCAAAGTTGCGTCGGTCCGCACTCAGCAAACAATGCCAACTGGGGGACTCAGCTCCGAGTGCTCCGAGCTGGCGTGCAGAGCCAGCATCGTCGGGGTCGCAGGTGACGTCAGGACACGAGTGAGATGTGCAGGCGTGGCGGCCAGCACGCGAACGCCGGCCGCCACGCAGGACGGTCTGCTTCGAGATGCCCGGCGCGCCTGCGGCCGATTGCGTGCTGCAAGGCATCGGCGGTGTCGAGGCGCCGCATGCGGCGAGTGCCTCTGGTGACCATACTAGCGTGTCAAGCCATGTCCTACGCGATCTGTAACCACTCGGCACACTCGGGACTACGTCCGCCGCGGGCCCCCCCCGTGGCAACTAGGAACTACGTGCCCCCTGGGTAACCTAACGACATCGCCGATCCCTTACACCGACAGGCGCAAGAAGTGCGGCGGCTGAAGCCGGGCGGCTCCAGCGCCCGGTTAGCGTCAGAGTCGCCCTCGCCACGCTTCGGGTCTGCGATGCTGATGCAGTACTGCAATGATGACGGGTGCGTCTTCGCCCAGCATGAAGTACACCGCGTACGGGAATCGGTGAAGCAACGCGCGGTGGACTCCCTCGTCGATTTCGGGAAACTGTCGGGGATTCTTGGCGATGCGTTCGTAAAGTGCGTCCAACTCGAGCGCAAACTCCGCTCCGAGGCCCTCGCGCTTGCTCTCGTACCAGAACGCCGCGTCTCGAACGTCCACCTCGGCCAACGGGCGGACGATCAGTTCGACCATCAAGAGCCGACTGTACGCTTGCGGCCGGCGAGTTCGCGCAGCAGCTCATCTCGAACTTCTCGCCACGGGCGTCCCGCGCCGGGGTTGCCACGGTACTCCGCCAGTCGCTCTCGCAGAACCTGTCGATGCCAGTCCGGCACGCCGACTTCCTGGGGCGTTGCGGCAATCCGGTCCCAAAGCGCCTCAACGTACCGAACCTTCTCCTCGACTGGCAACTCGTCGAATCCGGGCGGCGGAACCGGCAATGGGTGAGCCATGCTTTTCATGTTACGGTAAATTGTGGGCCGAACCAACCCGGAAGCCGCGCGTCGCGCGCATCGTCACCCGGCTGGACATGCTCGCAGCGATCTTCGAACGACCAGAGGTCCCTCCGAGCACAAGATCACGCCCCGTTGAGCGTACGTAGGTGGAGCCGTCCCGGGTGACTTGCTGGACCCTGGCACGGGGGGTTCACGGCGATCCCCACCACGTCGCCGTCTTCGCGCACTTAACAGCCCGTTGAAAAACAGGGCCCCTACTGCGGGTGGCTATTTTCCGCCAGCTCTGCGTTGCCGAATCCTCAACAAAATCACCCGATTTGCCTCCGGTTCGGCGCCTTGATCTGACGTAAAATCGCTTACCCTCGCTACGGTGCCTGTTTTTCAACGGACTGTTAGACCTCCCCGGCGTGCAGTCGGGCTCGGATGATCCGGAGGACCTGATATGCGCGGAAGCTTCGGTATCCTCACGGAGGCCAGATCCATTCCGGGCCGGATTCGCAGGTCTGACATAATAGATGACGGCTGGCATGAGGTTGGAAAGACGGTATGGATCGACTGTCACCACCCGTCGGCCCGATATGGGCGACGGATCACCTACTATGGACTTGGCTCTCCCTACGTGAATTATCTCGTGTCTACCCCCACCGACTGAAGCGATGGCCGAGCACCTATCAGGCCTCCGTTGTCGACAAGACGAAGCGATCCCGTCACCCTGGGGGGCCGCGCGTAACAGGCGCTGCGGCGCGCGGGTCGGACAGCTCGGACTGACCTGATTTCCAATAGAAGGCCTTGACCTCGGCGGGTCTGCACCAAACGCCTGTAGAGGCTCGCGTGCCGGGGCACGGCAGCAGGAAGTGAACGCTTGAGCGGTAGCCTTAGTTCCGAGTGTTCCGAGCTGGCGTGCAGAGCCAGCATCGCTGGGGTCGAAGTGACGTGAGGACACGAGTGAGATGAGCAGGCGTGGCGGCCAGCACGCGAGGGCCGGCCGCCGCACCACACAGGACAGTCTGCTTCGAGATGCCCAGCGCGGCCGCCGTGGCCGATTTACGTGCTGCAAGGCATCGGCGGTATCGAGGCCCGGCATGGGCCCAGTGCCTATGGTAAATGTAGCAGCGTGTCAAGCAGTGTGATCTGCGATCTGTAACAACTCGGAACACTTGGAGCTACGTCCCCCGCGGGCCGCCGAGGCCGATGAAGGGTCCTACCGGCCTGCCTCTGCTGGCCGGACCCTCTGTGCCAATGATCGTGAGACATTTCCCCTCGGCTGAAATAGTGTAGAGGGCGGAGGAAGAAGATAGGGGATGGATAGAGTCACGGTATCAGGGAATGGGGCTGCCTCCGATACTTGTTCATCTTACTGCTCCGCTAGGCCATGACCGCCGTTGCCGGCTTCCGATCGATGTCCGCAATAGCACGCCCCGAGAGGTCTTGCCCTCGACCCGTGCTCGCCGCGAGGTCCGCCGCCCGGGCGCATGATTTCTTAGACGGGCCGTTTCGACCCTACACTGGGGCCCGCTAAGGTTGAATCCAGACCCAGCGTAGGCGTGCTGCGTTCGGGGTTGCAGCGCGCGGCCCGACCCTAGCAGGGGTCATTTTGAGCGGCCCCGCCCGGCGGCCGACCACGTCACGTAGCGGCCTACCCGATCACGGTAGCAGCGATACTCGTCGCCATACGCCTGGGCGAGAGCGCTTTCTTCCCGTCGGATCAAGTAGTGGAAGAAGGCCGCGTTCAGCAGCGCGAGCGCGAGGAGCACCAGCCGGCCTTCGGTCAAGAAGGCGCCGAAGATCAGGAGATCTAGGCTCACGTAGATCGGGTTGCGGGTCCACGCGAAGATGCCGCCGGTCACCAAGGGGGTGCGGCTCTGCCGATCGATGCCGAGTCGCCACGAATCGCCGAACGCCCGCAATGCCAGCGCGTAGATCACGATCGCGGCCGCCGAGAGCACTACACCGGCCGCCTTGGTCACCAGGCCGTCGATTCGGACGATTCCCAGCTGCGGCGGAACGGGCGGGCTCGCCAGTGGCCAGGCATAGGCGACGACGGCGTATCCCCAGAAGAGCAGACAGACGGCATGCGCCAGGTCGGCCAGCCCTTGCGCGACGGATCGTTGCGCGTCGATGACCACTATGTGTACGCCGCGAGCGTAGAGCATGAATCCGCGCACGAGGCCAAGGGTGACCACGCACGCAAGAGCGGTAAGTACGAGAAGATCGAAGCACCGGTCGGCAGTCATCTCGATGGGCTCCAGCCCGCCTCATCTCGAATCGCCACGAACGTCCACGCAACTGCCGTATAAAGGTGCGCGCGTACGAGATATATCGCTCGAAGGAAAATTGCGCCCAAGAGAGAAGTGCCGAACAACTTCGCCAGGTACCTAGCGGTGGCTGAGAGCGCACACGTGGACTTCCTGAATCTGTTCTTTCGGCGCTGGTGACCTGGCGTCCCCCTGGTTTACAGGCTGACCGCGACCTTGCCGGACTCGTGCCCCGCTTCCGCGATCCACTGCAGACTGGTCCCAGTTTCACCCTTGAGCGAAAATTTTCCGTGCTCCGATAAGGGGAGCCGTCTTGCTCTGGAACAAACTGGTCAGCGGTAGGAACCGCTCCGCCACAGCCCGGGGAAAAACGTCGCGACAGAAGACCACGATGACGAACATCTGCCCGCTGTCGAGATAGGCGCCCCCGGTGCCGAATACGCTGCCGACGTGATAGGTGGACACAAAGTCCTGCGCCGTGATGATCTTTCTGCCTTCGTGGTCGGTGGCGTCGGCGGCCTTCTGCACGCAAAAGAGCCCCGCTGACTGGCCGATGGTCTCGATGATGATTTCGCTGTCATGACTGTCGATCCAATCGGAGGGCACCCCGAGCTCATGGAGTAGACGAGCAATCATCGGAATCGCACCGACAAACGCCGAGGATATCAACGGGATAGCCGCATGACGTTGGGAATTCCGGCAATCATTCCATGGGCCTTCTTGGCCATGGGTCCCGATGAGCGAGAGCACGGGGGTTGTGCCCGTCAACTCAGATGCAGCTCCGGCCGAGGCAGCCACGTTCCGAGCGAAAACCTGCTTCGTCGGCGGTAAAGCGTCGAAGCGCACCGTCGTATACACGCGCGCCAGAACCACCGATTCCTCAAACTGCGTATGCAGTGTCGCGGCCAGCTCCTGGGCCGCCTCTTCCAGGCACTGCGCTTGCCCAACGCGTGGTTCCACGCTCGCCCAGAGGTCTGCAACCGAAGACGAACTCGCTTGCTCGATCCGCATAATCGCCCCTCCTTTACATGCGAGAACGTTTTGAACACACGAGCAACGATAAGCCTTTTCCGCGTCGCTATCATACAACCCCCCGGAGAACAATCGCCTTCTGGTCTGGAGGGCTGAAGCGTGTGGCGCCGGCAGGCGGGGCCGCTTGCGCGGGAATCGCAGGCGCACTCATTCTCGAAATTGGGAATGGCCGGTCGGCCCGGTCGCAGTCGTTGTACACCTCCGCCTCCGTCGCGACTGGCATACCTCTTGCCCCGCGGACACGCCATGGTTGGCCCGAGCGTTCGCTGAGGAACGAGCTCATGAGCCAGGTCGTAGCCGAGCCTGACGTAGGAGCACGCCTGCGCGTCGAGGTACCCGGTGAGGGGTACTTCCACAACCTCATTGCCTGTCAGGCGGCGTGTCCCGTTCGCACGGACGCTCGCGGGTACGTCCGCGCCATTGCGGCCGGCCGCTTCGAGGAAGCGTATCTCATCGCCCGCGGTCCGAATCCGCTCGCCTCCATTTGCGGGCGCGTGTGCGGCGCGCCGTGCGAGACGGCGTGCCGCCGCGGCGCCGTCGACAGGCCGATCGCTATTCGCGCGCTCAAACGCTTCGCGTGCGATCAGTTCGGTGCGGCGGCGCAACCGGATGGCAGCAGCGGGATGATCGAGTTTCTCAAGAACGCGGCGCAACGCGGAACCGATCGGGCCTGCGAAGCGGCCGAGGAACTTCTGCCGCTGCTGCAGTCGACCTTGCACGGACGCATACCACTGGCGCGCGGGAAATCGGTCGGCATCATCGGCAGCGGGCCCGCTGGTCTGGCTGTTGCCCACGATCTCGCCCTGCTCGGTTTCGAAGTCACCATCTACGAGATCGAGCCGGTGCTGGCCGGCATGCTCGCCGTGGGCATTCCCGAGTACCGCCTGCCCCGTGACCTCATTCGCGCCGAGGTGGCGGTCATCACCGGCCTGGGCGTCAAGGCCGTCACCAACTGCGAAGTGGGCACAGACGTCAGTCTGCCCGAGTTGCGTTCCCGTCACCACGCCGTGGTCATTGCAGTGGGGGCAAAGCGCTCCGGGCGGCTGCCGGTCCCCGGGGCTGACGCCGAGGGGGTGCTGGGCGGGGTGGAATTTCTGCGCGACGTGGCCCTCGGCAATCCCCCACCCCTCGGCCGCCGTGTCGTGGTCATCGGCGGAGGCAACGTCGCCTATGATGTCGGCCGCACGGTCCTCCGTCAGATCTCAGTGGACGCTGCCCGCGCGGCGCTGCGCGAGCGCTCCGTCGGCCTCGTGCACCTGTGCTCGCTCGAGTCTCTGGAGGAGATGCCGGCGGATGATGTCGAAATCATCGAGGGCGATGACGAAGGGATCGCGCGGCGCAACGGCCTCGGGCCGGTGGAGATCTTGACCGACGGATCCGGGCGCGTGCGGGGCGTCGTGTTCCGCAAGTGCCTGCGGACCTACGACGAGAACCACCGGTTCGCCCCGGTCTTCGACGACACGGTGCGCGAAACAATCGAGTGCGACAATGTGCTTGTCGCCGTCGGGCAGCGGGTGGATCTACGTTTCGTCGATTCCCAACGGGACGGCATCGCGTTGACCGAGCGGGGGTTCATCCGGTGCGATCCCGAAACCGGACGCACCAGTGCCCCGGACGTCTTCGTCGCCGGCGATCTCGCGTACGGGCCGAAACTCCTCATTCACGCGGTGGCGTCCGGCAAGAAGGTGGCGCGTGCCGTCTATGAAACTCTCATGGGACACCCCATCACGTACCAGGACGTCGAGCTGCACCTGGCGATTCCCGATTACGCCCGCGAGCGCGGTTACGAGCACCGTCCCCGTGTGCCGATACGGACGACGCCGGCGGCGGAGCGCATCCGCTCACACGCCGCTCCCGTGGAGCTCGGTTATACGGAGGCGGAAGCGCGGCTGGAGGCGCAGCGCTGCCTCGACTGCGGCGTCAACACCATCTTTGATGGCGAAAAGTGCATCCTCTGCGGCGGCTGCGTCGATGTGTGTCCGTCACTGTGCCTGCGCATCGTCTCCGCGGATCACCTCGGAGGCGATGCCGGGCTCGACGACCTGCTCGACCGGTACTTGGCGCGCATGCCCCGCGGGCAGGCGTCGGCGATTCTGAAAGACGAAACGATTTGCATCCGGTGCGCGCTCTGCGCGGAGCGCTGTCCGACGGGGGCGATCACGATGGAACGGTTTCTCTTCAAGGAGGTCCCGGGATGCCAAGCCGCTTAGAGCCGGAACCCGTTCGGCGCCGGGACTTCCTGGGACTGGCTGGCCTCTGGGCAGCCGGGGTCGCGATCTTCGGCTCGGTGATCGGCATGATCCGGCTCCCGAAACCGTCGGTGCTCCCCGAGGCCGGACACCGATTCCGCGTCGGACGCCCGGAAGACTTTCCGGCTGGCACGGTGCGCGTGATCCCCGAGCAGAAGGTGCTGGTGCTCTCCAACGCCCGGGGTGTGGCTGCCATCTCGCTGGTGTGTACGCACCTCGGCTGCATCGTGTCGCAAACGGACAAGGGGTTCGCTTGTCCCTGCCACGGCTCGGCGTTCGGCCCGGATGGAGCAGTGCGAAAAGGGCCGGCGCCACGCGCCTTGCGCTGGCTCGAGGTCACGCAGGCCGTCGATGGCCGTCTGGTCGTCGATGCGAAACGGGAGGTTGCTCGCGGTACGTTCTACAAGGCCTGACCCCGAACACGCGCCGTGTGGTGGCCGCGACAGACTCCGAGGGAAAACGCGAAGGAACACGGACTCTCGCGCACGAGGCAACGACAGATGAGAAGGACAGGGCTCGGCGTCTTCGCAGACAACCTAAGGCGGCTGCCGAACAACGTTCGGGACTCTTTGGTCCGGCATGGCCCGCCGCGGTCGCCCCGCAGCCGGGCCCAGGCCGTGTTTTCCAATCTGTTCTTGCACATCCACTCGACCCGCACCGATGTCCGCAGCCTGCGATTCAGTGCCACGTTGGGCCTGGGGGTCGCATCCTTTTCCCTGTTCCTCATCCTGCTCGCTACCGGCGTCCTGCTGATGGTTTACTACACGCCGTCGACCAGCCTGGCCTACGACGGCATGAAGGACATCCAGTACGTGGTGCCGACGGGGCGCTTCATCCGCAACATCCATCGTTGGGCCGCCCATCTCATGGTGGTCACGGTCATCCTGCACATGTGCCGCGTGTTCTACACCGCGAGCTACAAGGCCCCGCGTGAGTTCAACTGGCTCCTCGGCATGGGGCTGTTCGTCCTCACCCTGGCCCTGTCGTTTACCGGCTACCTCCTCCCGTGGGATCAGCTGGCGTACTGGGCGGTGACCATTGGCAGTAACATCGCCGCGTCGCCGCGTGAGCTCACCGACGCCCTGGGCATCACCCGGTACTTCGACCCGGGTGGCTTACAAAAAGAGCTGCTGCTCGGTGCCAGTGAGGTCGGCCAGGATGCGCTGACCCGCTTCTACCTGCTACATGTCATGGTGCTGCCGCTCGTTCTGACCATGCTTGCCGGGGTACATTTCTGGAGAATTCGAAAGGATGGCGGGCTGGGCAGGCCCGGTGTCAGGGTGACGCCAGCGGGAAAGGGAGCGCCGCCGGCCGGGACACCGCCCGCCTCGGCTGCCGAGGCGCCGAGCAAGACGTATGGCCTCATGTGTGTCGTGCGCGACCGCAGCCCGGTGGTCAACCAGGATCCTGGCGAGACGGTACCGAGCTGGCCATACCTGCTGCGTGCGGAGCTCTTGGTTTTCATGGCCACCATGCTCGTATGCGTGGTGCTTGGCCTGCTGTCCGACGCCCCGCTCAAGGAGCTAGCCAACCCGAGCATTCCCGAAAACCCGGCGAAGGCGCCGTGGTACTTTCTCGGCCTGCAGGAGATGGTGTCGTACTCGGCCTTCATGGGTGGTCTGGTGATTCCCAGCATTGTGGTTCTCGGCCTGGCGCTCATTCCCTATCTGGACCGCGAAGCTGAGGATGCCGGGGTCTATTTCAGCGGTGCGCGCGGGCGGCGGATCGCGCTGTACAGCCTCGTGTTCGGCGTGCTGGCGGCGGTGCTGGCCGTGGCGGTTCCGGTCAACTTCGGGTGGTTCCGCGACTGGTTTCCGAACATCCCCCAGCTGGTCATCATTTTTGTGAATCCCGGTTCTCTGCTGACAGCCGCGTACGCCGTGTGGTCGGTCATGGTGCTGAAGCGCACCGGCTCTACGCGGCTCGGTGCAATCGCCTTATTCACCTGCTTCCTGGCCGGCTTCGTGATCATGACGTACGTCGGCATGAACCTGCGGGGCCCGAACTGGAATTTCTACTGGAGCCGAGCCGACTGGCCAATCCACTGACGCCAACGATGGAAGACCGAGACAACGACCCGGCACGTCAGCTCCGCGCCATCGACTACCGCGTGAAGATCTGGTTGCTGGTGGTCAGCCTGGCCACCATCGCTCTTCTGGCCGCCGCCGCGCTGCGAGAGAACGTGTTTGCCGAGTGGCGCACCCTGCGCGCGCAGTACGCGACGATCCTGGCTGCCAAGGCAAGCGACCCGCGCGGTCGAGCGGCTGCACGCCAGTTCGAGGTGCAGATCGTGCAAAACTACGTGCCAGAGTTGGGTGCAGTCGACCGCTGTATGACGTGCCACGCCGGGATCGAGGACCCGCGGATGGTCGACCAGCCGCAGCCGTTTACGACTCACCCCGGGCGCTACCTCCAGAGCCACGACCCCGCGAAGTTCGGCTGCACCGTGTGCCACCAGGGCCAGGGGCGAGCCACCGAGGTCGCCGCCGCCCACGGCCGTGTGGCGTACTGGGACCGCCCTTTGCTCGCCCCATCCTTGGTCAAGACGACCTGCACGCAATGCCACGCCGAAGTGGACCTCTACGGTCCACGCGGGCTCTTCAGCCAGGCCGAGGGCACTGGGCGGGCTGCCGCCGACGAACTACTCGCTGCAGGCCGGCGCCTGCTGCGCGAACGTGGCTGCCTCGGCTGTCATACGCTGAACGGTAAAGGAGGAACTATCGGGCCGGATCTCACTTTCGTCGGCAACAAGAGCCATCACGACTTCGATTTCTCACACCTGGGCAAGAATGCACCGCGTGAGGTGACGTACTGGCTGACGCAGCACTTTCTCGCACCCGCGTCCGTTTCACCTGGAACGCTCATGCCCCCCGTCGGTGGGGCTCCGGACGGCAGCCAAGCCACGGCGGAGGCCGAGGCGCTGACTGCATATATGCTGTCGCTGCGGCGCAAAGAGAGCGGACGGTACGCGTCGCTGGAACAGACGCCGGCAGTGGATGCGGAGACTGGCCGCGAGCTTTATGCCCAGTACTGCTCGGCGTGTCATGGCCCGGACGGGCGCCAGGGCATGGTCGCCGACATTCGCACGCCCGCGCTGAACAACGCGAACGCCCTGGCGGCTGCCAGTGATGACTATTACCGCTTCATCATTGCCAACGGACGCAGCAACACTGCCATGCCCGCCTGGGGCAAAGGGCACGGCAATCTCTCACGGGAGGAAATCGACCGCATCGTCGCGTATATCCGCAGCTGGGACGCCGAAGGGCCGCGCCTCGGCGATATCCGTTCCCGCTCGGGCGATCCACGACGCGGGCGCGCCTATTACCGTGGCCGTTGCGCGGGGTGCCATGGGTCGAACGGTCAGGGCGGAGTCGGGAACAGCCTGAACTCGGCAACGTTCCTGGCGGTCGCCGATGACCGCTTCCTGGCTCGCTCGATCATCTATGGCCGTCCGGGAACCGCTATGCCTTCGTGGAAGCGCTTGCCCACGCAAGCCGTCAGCGACATCCTCGCCTACATTCGCACGTGGCAGCCACCACCGCCCACCTTCGCTGAAGTGGCGGCAAGTATGAAGGCCACATCAGCGTCGGCGAACGCCGAGATCGGCCGCCGCCTGTTCAGGTCGTCCTGCGCGGCATGCCACGGACGCGATGGTCGCGGTGGGATCGGCCCCGCCGTGACCGGTGCGGATTTCCTCCAGGTGGTCGACGACGTCTATATGTATCGTGCCATCACGGCCGGACGCCCGGGCACCGCCATGCCCGCATGGCGGCAGCTCTCGGCTGACGACGTCGGCGCGCTCATTGCCTACCTGCGGAGCTTCCAGCCCGAGCAACCACTCGAGCTCGAGCCGGTCCCCGTTCTGGCCGGGGATTATGCGGTCGGTGAAATCTACTACCAGGTCTCCTGCGCCAACTGCCATGGGGAGCAGGGGATCGGCGGGGTCGGGCCACGGCTGGCGAGTCCCGCCTTCCTGAGCTCGGTCTCCGATGCGGCGCTGTTCCAGTGGATCAGCCGTGGCCGGGTGGGGACGGCGATGAAAGGGTTCCTGGCCGAGGCGCAAGGACCGACGCAGCTCACCAGCGGACAGATCGCCGATATCATTGCCTACCTGCGGCACATCGGGACACGCGAGGAACTGCCAGTGCTCCGAACCGGCATCGGCAACCCTACGGTCGGCAAGCGGCTCTTCCAAGGGCATTGTGCGTCATGCCATGGGCAGGACGGCGAGGGCGCGTCAGGGCCGCAACTCAACAACCCCGCCTTCTTGCGGACGGCGTCCGACGGTTTCCTAACTGCCACCATCACTCTTGGCCGCAGGGGCACTCCCATGCAACCGATGGTGCGGGGGCAGGAAGGGTTGGGCCAGATCCGTCCGCGCAATGTGGCGGACATCATCGCGTACATGCGCTTGTGGGCGTTCCCGCAGACCTGGCGGAAAACGCGTCGGGTCACGGAAATGAGCCACCGAGCGATCACGTCGGGCCACGATCACTACCAGCGGTACTGCTCCGGCTGTCACGGACCCCACGGCCGGGGGCAGCGGGACGGCCCCGGCTACTATGCTCCCGCTCTGAACAATCCGGAATTTCTTGCGGCGGCATCCGACGGTTTCCTGCTCGCCACGATCGCGCGTGGACGTGAGGGAACGCCGATGCGTCCGTTCGGAGAAGGTGCGGGTGGAATCGTATCACTCAAAGCTCACGAGCTCGACGAGATCATATCGTTCATTCGTTCATGGCAGGCGCGGCCCGCGCCGGCCACAGGGAGGGAAGAATCATGAAAAAGTGCGACTTGCCAATCATGGGCCGTAGAGCGTTTCTGAAATGGTCCGGCTGCGTTGCGACCGCCGCCGCGGCCTTTCCGCTATTCCCGGGTGAGTTTGCTGCGGCCGACACCTTGAAGGCGGCCGCCGGCACGGGCGCCCGGCGCACGCTGCTCGCGGCATGCCCCTACTGTGGCGTCGGCTGCGGCACGCTCATTTCCTGCGAGGGCGACCGCATCGTAGGGATCGTGCCCGACAAGCTGCACCCGACGAACAAAGGGGTGCAGTGCATCAAGGGCTTGAACGCCAATGAGCCGATCTACCAGGATCGGCTGACACACGTGCTGGTGCGCAAAGATATGTCCGATCCGGACACGGGGCACGTGTCCGCGACCAAGGGCCGCTTCGACGACGATGTGTTCATCAAGATGCCGTACGCCGAGGCCGAAGAGCTGGTGGCCGAGAAGATCGCCAGCCTGATCAAGAAGTACGGCGGCAACAGCATCGGCTTGAGCGGGTCGGGACAGCTGACCATGGAGACGCAGTGGATCGAGAACCTCCTGCTCAAAGGGATCATCGGGTCCAACTCCATCGAAGCCAATGCCCGCATGTGCATGACCTCCGCCGTGACCGGCTACTTCGCATCCTATGGCTCGGATGCGCCCCCGACTAGCTACGAGGATCTCGAAGACGCTGACATGATCACCTTCTGGGGCCACAACGCACGGTCCGCGCATCCGGTCTTGTTCTGGCGCGTAGCCGACCACAAAAAGGCCAAGAACATCCCGACCCTCGTGTCCGACCCGCGCCGCACGGGGACGGTGCAAGGCCTCGAAAGCATCAATCCGCGCAACTCCTTCCACTTTGCAACCCTCAATGGTGACATCTCGTATCTCAATGCCCTCGCGTACGTGATCATCACGAAGTACCCGGACGCGGTGATGCCGCAGGACTGGCTCAATGCCAACACCAGCGGGTGGCGCGAGTACATCAAGGGCGTGAAGGAGCGCTACGCGCCGCAGCAGGTGGTTGAACGGCTGAAGCTGGTCGACCGCGGCCGCGTGACCGTCGAACAAATCGAAGCCGTCGCAAAACACTGGGCCGAAGCTTCATTGAAGGGACGCCGGACGGGCAAGGGTGGCGTGTTGACCTACTGGGGCATCGGCTACAACCAGATGCTGCACGGCCAGAATAATACGATCTCGATCATCAACCTCCATTTGCTGACCGGCAATCTCGGACGTCAGGGCTGCGGGACGCACTCGCAAACCGGGCAGCCTAACGCCATGAGCGAACGCCTCATGGGAGGCCTTACCGGCCGGCTCCCCTTCAACCAGCCGCTCAGCAACGAGGCGTGGCGCAATCACATCGCCGACGCCTGGAGGGTCCCACGCGCCCGCCTGCAACAGACCTCGTTGCTCAAGAACCCGATGGCCATCGGCATGATGGAGCGTGCGCTCGAGGGCAACCTCAAAGCCATGTTCTGGATGTATACGACGCACATCCACCTGCCGGACGTGGAGACCCTCGTGCGTCCCGCAATCACGAAAATGTTCTGTGTCGTCCAGGAGATCTACCGCCACGCACCCAACATGCTGTACGGAGACGTGATCTTCCCGGCTATCACCTGGGGCGAATGGACCGGCGGCACCTACATCCAGTCTGAGCGCCGGGTGTACGTCTGCGACGGTGTCGCCGTGGGGCGCGATCAAAAAGGCAACCCGATTACCGAGGCACGCCCGGATATGGATCTGGCCATCGACAAGTGCAAGTCAATCGCCAAGAAGCTCGGCCTCGATGCGGACAAGATCATTCCCTACAAGAAAAAGATCACGAACCCGTACGGCCAGGCCTTCTATGATCCGGAGGACGTTTTCGAGGACATCGTCAAGGCGTCCAAGGGCTCCGATGCGGATCTGAGCGGCATGCTCGAGGTGCGTGCGAAGGACGGTATCGGATTGTATGACCAGCTGCGCCAGCTGCGCGGGGTGCAGTGGCCTGCCCCCACCTACGACCTGGCTCGTAAAGGGGGGATACCGCGGCGCTACATGCACCAGGAAGGTTGGAAAAACCCGCCCTACAAGAACTTCCGGCACGCGGACGGGAAAGCACACTTCCGGCTCTGCGAACAGGACTATGGGCCACACAACAAGTACTTCAAGGAAGTCACCAACGAGTTCAAGCAGTACGGGGCGCACAAGGGTCAGGGGCCCTGGCTGTATCACAACCAGGCGCTCTTGATTCGCGCGCGCGATCACGCGTTGACCCCGGAGCTGCCGGACCTCGACTTCTACGAGAATCCGAAGAAGACGCTGCAGGAAGCGGTGAAGGAGAACAAGTATCCGTTCTGGCTCGGGCTCGGCATCGTGTACGAGCACTTCCACACATCCAAGACCATCCGTGGCGCGACGACGCTGAAACTCGTGCCGGAGCAGTACGTCGAGATGAGTGCGAACGACGCCAAGCGATTCGGAGTCGAAGACGGAGAACGGGTTCGCGTCGTCACGCGCCGGGGCAGCTACGAGGCCCGGGTGTCCATCGGTACGACCTCCATCGTGCGTCCGGCGCGCAGCGAGGTGCCCGATGGGTATCTGTTCAGTCCGTGGAACCTCTCGGTGGCCGATAGCGCGGACCCGACCAAGAACCGGTGGATGGTGAACGCGGTCAGCCACCGGGCCTGGGATCCCGTCTCCGGCCAGGCGGACTACAAGAAACTCGCGGCGCGGATCGAACGGATTTAGGGCCATTGTGAGAAGAGACCCATGGCCGGTGCGTTAAGCCGCCGCCGTTTCTTACGCCAGCTTGCTGGCGGGGCCGTCACCGTGGCCGGTGTGGCGGGGGGTGGCTGGCTGGCAGCCTGGGGCCAGTCGGACACCGCGGTCCCATGCGTGCGCCCGCCGGGAGCGCTGCCGGAGAACGAGTTTCTCGCTGCCTGCATCCGGTGCGGGCGGTGTGCCGATGCCTGTCCCAACCGCGCCATCGTGGCGTTCACCGAGCAGGTCGGCAAGGAAGTATCGTTGCGGCCTGGCCGCCGCCAGCGGGGCACACCAGTGATCTTCCCGCGCCGCCAAGCCTGCATCCTATGCAACGGGGCGCCCGGTGATCGGCTCCTGTGCACGGATGCCTGTCCCTCCGGCGCACTCCAGCCGGCACGCAAGGCACCGGAGTTCGTGCACGCGAAGGTCAAGATGGGCACCGCCGAGGTCGACACGCACCTGTGCTACTCGTTCAACGGCGCCTCGTGCGGTGTGTGTGTCCGCGCCTGCCCGTTCGAGGGCGTCGCGCTCCGCGCCGGCCTGTGGGAAAAACCGATCATCGACCCCGAACAATGCGTCGGGTGCGGCCTGTGCGAACGCAGCTGCGTCCGCTACCCGCAAGCGATTCGGGTGCAGCCCAGCATGGATCGACGCGCATGAGCGAGGCACACGGCTCCAGCGCACCTGCGCCCGCAGGCAAGCCCCTGTTCGACCGCCGTGGTTTTCTGCGCCGTCTGGCGTGCAGCGCCGCCAAGGTGGGCGTCACGGCGGGCGTGCTGGAGGGTTTCAACGGGTTGCGCCGCAGTCAGGCGATGCCTGCAGGCGCGCGCGGATCGTTGGGCATTGTGCGGCCCCCGGGTGCGCTCGAAGAGCCGGACTTTCTCAGCTACTGCCTGCGGTGCACCCGCTGCGCCGACGCCTGCGAGGCGCAGTGCATTCGGCTGTTCGGGCCCGATGCGGGCGACTTGCACGCCACGCCGTACGTCATGCCCGCAGATAAGGGCTGTACGATGTGCCTCGCATGCGGCACAGCATGCCCGACCGCTGCCCTCAAACCACTGACGGCAAAGGCGGAGGCCGACATGGGGGTGGCGGTAGTTGATAAACGGCTGTGCGTGTCGCACAACGGCACCGGCGTGTGTGGCGCCTGCCACACGGCCTGTCCGTTGCGCAACCGCGCCATTACGCAGGGAATTCGCAATGCCCCCGAGGTGCACGCGGATCACTGCACGGGCTGCGGATTGTGCGAGGAAGTTTGCATCGTGCGCGATCCGCGCGCGATCCGAGTGATGACGAAACGGGTTCTGGACGCGGGCCACGGCGCGGAGGGTCGCACATGATCCCTGGCGTGCGCAGGGTGCAGGTGGTGCGCCGCATGGTGCAGCTCTTCGTGGTCGCCTTCATGCTGACCATGCCGGCGGTGGCCCGCTACAACAATTACCTGTCCGCGCACCAGCTCGATAGGATGCTGGAGAAGTGGCAGGGCACCCCGCAAGGTGATGCACTGGGCCTGATCGATTCGGCCATGCGCATGCTGCCCGGCGGGCAGGGCGAGCGGGGCGGGAGGACGCAGCGCAATCGCTCTCGCCTCATGCACTACGCACAACAATTTCGCGGCAGTCCCTGGTCGGCAGAGGTCGGGGGCCTGTCAATGACCGACCCCTTGGCCGGAGCGGAAAGCATCGCCGCGAGCAGGCGAGTGCCGTGGGTCCTCATTGCTGGTCTAGTGGTACCGCTGATCGCGACGATCCTGCTGGGGCGCGTGTTCTGTTCGTGGATCTGCCCGATGGGCTTCCTGCTGGAATTGACGGACAAGCTGCGCGGCGTGCTCCGTTTCCTCGAAATTCATCCGCGAAACCTTCGGCTCTCGCGCCGTGTCAAATACGCGTTGCTCGGTACCGGTCTGCTCTTGGCGGCGCTCCTGTCCACGCCGGTGCTCGGCTACGTATACCCACCCGCGATCCTCAGTCGCGAGCTGCACGACGTTGTGTTTGCCGCCTTCGATCGTGCCGAGATCGGCCGGTTCGGGCTGGGGTTCGGGGGCTTGAGCTGGATGATGCTGGTCCCGGCAGCCATCGTGCTGATGGAGCTGACAGTATCGCGGCGGTGGTGGTGCCGCTACGTCTGTCCCGGTGGCGCATTGTACAGCCTCCTCGGGTGGGCGCGGCCGGTGCGCGTCAAGCTTGCAGCCAGCCGCTGCAACGCATGCGCCCTGTGCACCGCCGCCTGCCCGATGGGGCTCAATCCCATGAAGAACCGGATGGGAATGGAGTGCGACAACTGCGGGGTGTGCATTTCGGCGTGCGACCAGTCGGCGCTCGATTATGGGTTCGCCGCCCCGCTCATTGCTGCCCGTTCCGCGGGCGCGCCGGGAAAGGCTCCCGTCGTACGGCGCCCGCGTGCGACGGCCGCTCGTCCCGCCGTACGACCCCGGAAGGTGCGAAATGTGCGTTGAGGGCCGACGGGTACGTGAAGGGTAGGTGAGCCGTGACGTACTTTCGGGAAGCCCGATGGACGGTCACCTTGTTCGGTGCCGCGCTGTGTGTGCTCGTGCCATCGCTGGCTCGCGCGCACCACATTCTCGGCATCCCGCACTATGCGTACGACGAGCAATACCCCCAGACCCCAGTTCTCACGTATCGGGTCAACGCGGGTCCGTACGAGGTCAAGATGACCGGCTATCCCGGCATCCCCAAGCCGGGCGAACGCTGCTCGCTGCACGTGTATATTCGCCGGCGCGATACGGGTGCACCGTTCAATGACAGCGTGCGCCTCACGGTGACGCAGGATCACCTGCTGGGCACCGATCCGGTGGTCTACGGTCCCATTACCGCGCGGCTGGAGGAGGCCGTCTACAAATTCTATCCGCAGTTTCAAGCGGAAGCGAACTACCGTGCCCGTATCGAGTTCGCCGCTGGCGATGCCTCGTGGAAGATTGACCTGCCGATGGTGGTCGGGCAGCCCGGCTCTCCCTGGAAGGTCCTGGCAGGAGTGGCGGCGGGCGTCGTGGTTTTTCTCGTCTTCGTGCGTGCGATGCGCATCAAGATGCGCCGCAAAGCGCGGCAAGCGGCGCGGGCGGTCGCGACTGCAACGGCCGCGCCGGGCGCTGCGGCGTCGGTCGTGGCGAGGCACGGCGTCCTGCGTGTCGACCGCGGCAGTGAGGTAGGTTCGTGAGCGCTCGTCTATCGCTCCTGTTCCCGTACGCGTGTGCAGTCCTTGTCATCGGCCTGATTGCGCTGGACCGGGGCGCCGCGCAGCATGTCGTTCAGGCCGCCTGGCTGCGCCCGCCTGCGCCCGCGGCGCGTGGGACGGCCGAGATGGGCACGACCACCAGCACCGGCGTACCCCACCACCTGCGGGGCCTCGATGGCATTCCTGCTCCCCTGTACTATTCGAGCATTGCGGTCGTGCTCCTGCTCTCCTTTGGGCTCATCGAGTGGCGTACCGGCCGCCAGACACAGGCGCCGGCCACCGGCGGGCGCCCACGCTTCGACCTGCTCACCCTCCCCTGGTTGCGTGCGTTCCTCACCCATCCGGCCACGCGGCCGTTGCTGCAGAGTCTGGTTGTTGCCTGGTTCGTGCTCATCATTGCCGCCGGTTTGTTCGGGAACCAGCTGCCCACCAAGAACATCGCTCCCATGCTCACGTGGACGGTCTGGTGGTGCGGTCTGATCCTACTCATCCTCTATGCTGGCAAGGCCTGGTGTTACGTGTGCCCGTGGGACGCGATCGCCGGCTGGGCGGAGCGCCTGCGTTTTCGCACCGGCGCAACGCTCGGAGCGGACTCGCGCTTGAGCTTGGGCCTGCGGTGGCCGCGTAAGCTGCGCAACATCTGGCCGGCCACGATGCTCTTCATCGGCCTCACCTGGATCGAGCTGGGCGTCGGCGTGACGATGAATCCCAGGGCGACCGCCTGGCTCGGCCTGGGGATGCTAGGCTTGGCGTTCGTGTCGGCGTTCATCTTCGAGCGCAAATCGTTCTGTCGCTACGGGTGCCTGGTGGGACGTATCAGCGGCCTCTACGCGCTGTTCGCGCCTATCGAGGTTCGCGCCAAGGATCGGGCCGTGTGCCGCACATGCCGCACGCGATCATGTTACAAAGGAAACGAGCACGGTGAGGCGTGCCCCACCTTTCAGTACCTGGGCAGCATGGACCAGAACACCTACTGCATCTCGTGCATGGAGTGTGTGAAGACCTGTGAGGCGGGAAACGTGGCGTTGCAGGTGCGCCCGTGGGGCGAAGATCTCTTTCAGCATCACCGGCCGCGCGCGGACGAAGCGTACCTCGCCCTGCTGATGCTGTCGCTGGCCGGGTTCCATGGTCTGACCATGACCGGGGCCTGGGACGTGGTGACGCGGTGGCTCCAGGCGGCGTTCGGTCTCGGAGCACCGGCGGCATTCAGTCTCGGGATGGCTGGGATCATGATCGGCCCCATCGTGCTGTACGCCGCCTTGGTTGCGCTGTCCCGCATGAGCGCACGGGTTCCTACGAGCGGGTATCGCGATCACTTCATCCGTTACGCCTACGCATTGCTGCCCATTGCGCTCTTCTACCATCTGGCGCACAACAGCGAGCACTTGCTGGTCGAAGGGCAGCGCTTGGTGGCGCTGGTTTCCGATCCGTTCGGGTATGAATGGAATCTGTTCGGTACGGCGCGCTGGACACTCCATCCCGTGGTCAGCGTGCAGACTCTGTGGGGCATTCAGATCCTGCTGGTCCTGGTCGGGCACGTCTATAGCCTGTGTGTGGCACGCCGCGCGGCCAGTGCGCTGTTCTCCGACACGCGAGCCGCCTTCCGCAGCCAGGTCCCGATGCTGGCTGCCATGATCATGTTTAGTATCATGAGCCTGTGGCTGTTGAAGCAGCCTATGGCGATGCGCATGTCGTGGATGTAATGGGTAGAGACGGGGTGCCATATGCCCGAGGTGGTGTAGGTGGCACTGAGTACCGAGGGTGAGGGTCAAGATGCGAGCGGCCGCCGGCGCTAATGGGAACGGGTCGATTCTCGTCGCCTTTGATGGTTCACCAGCAGCGGGCGCCACGGCCGGCTCTGCGATTCAGATTGCTCGCAGTGAGCATCGCGCGATCCGGGGGCTGTACGTTGTCGACGACGCGCTGATCATGAACCCGTACGCCAACCATCAGGTGGAACTCGGGAGCGTGGCGGAGCGCAAGTCGCGGGCGAACTTGTTGGCTCAGTTCCAGCGCCGCGGGGAGGGGCGCTTGGCCTGGCTCGCAGGACGTTGTCGCGCTGCCCAGGTCCCGGTGACGGTGGACATAGTCCTGGGCAAGGTGCCGGAGCAGGTCCTGCAGGCGGCGGGCGAGGCGGTCCTGCTCGCGCTCGGCCGGTGTGGCCATGGCCATGCGGCGGATCCGAGCCGGCTGGGCCGGCACTTCCGGGCCATCGCCCATCACGCGCCGTGCCCGCTGCTCGTCGGCGGTGCCCAAGAACGAGAGGTGCGGCGCTTGCTGCTCGCCTATAACGGTAGTGTCCGCGCACGCCGCGCGTTGACGTGGACCGTGCGGCTGCAGCGTGCGCTGCCGGCGGAGGTCGTCGTCGTCTCCGTGCAGCACAGTGAACGTGACACAGTGCGTGAGTGGTCACAGGAGGCGCGGAACCGACTGGATGAGGGCGACTTGGCGCACTACCGCTTCCTGACGCGTGCGGGCGAGCCGGTCTCGGAAATTGTTACTGCTGCCACCGAACATCAGGCGGACTTCATTCTCATGGGCGGATATCGGCACACGGCGGCCATGGAATGGCTGGTGGGCAGCACCGTCGACGGCGTCCTGCGACGTGCCCGACTCCCGATCGTGGTCGCTTGAACCGCGCTCACTGGGCGCCACGTGGGGAAACGTGGCCTTTCACGCGCGATACACCGGCGTCAGTTAGTCCGCCAAGGTCTCATAGCCGACACCGGTCAGCGCCTTGGAAACCTCCCAGAGTCTGGCCGCAGCGGCTGTGTCGTGAGACCGCGCGTTGGATTGCAGCTTCTTCGGATAGCCCCAGTTTTGTCCGAAACCGTCGGGGCCAATATAGTCGCCGCCGCGGACGTCAGGCGCGGTGGCGGCGTGAAGGGTGGGTAGGGCGCCCATGGCTGCGCTTTGTGCCAACAGCCGGTTGGCCAGATGCCACACGCCCTCGCGCAGCGATGATCCCTGCATCCGCGGGGCAGCGAGCTGCAGGTTGGTTGCTGCGTACCCCGGGTGGCAGGCGACGCTGATCGCATCCGCGTGCGCTGCCGCCAGCCTGCGCTGCAGCTCGTAGGTGAACAGCAGATTGGCGAGCTTGCTCTGGCCGTACGCCAGCCACTTGCGATACCCGCGCTCCCACTGCAGATCGTCGAAGCGCATCTTGCCCATGCGGTGCGCGGTGCTGCTGAGGTTCACC
>JBHHYR010000036.1:0-24377 GCA_046757585.1 Binatia bacterium
GGGCATGATAGCTTGGAGATTCACCGAGACGCGTTTGGCCATCCCTGTCGGGTGCTAATCGTCGACGATTTGTTGGCGACGGGCGGTACCGCGCGCGCGGCCGTCGAGCTTGTGAAGCGTCTCGGCGGCCGCGTCGTTGCGTGCGCCTTTGTGGTCGAACTGGCAATCCTGAAGGGACGGGAGCGCTTGAACCCCCTGCCGGTATTTTCGCTGGTGCAGTATTAGTCGAGTGCAGACCTCCTGATCTCAGGGACTATGTGATGATGCCAGATGCAGCCCGTGCTCTTCTTGAAGGAGGCAAGCATGTCTGATTTCCGCATTGAACAGGACTCGATGGGAGAAATGCAGGTGCCGGCCAACGCGTACTACGGGGCGTCAACGGCGCGTGCAGTCGAAAACTTCCCCATTTCCGGTTTCCGCTTTTCGCGGCGCTTCATCCAAGCGCTCGGACGCGTCAAGGCCGCCGCCGCGCGCGCCAACATGCAGCTGAAGCTTCTCGACGAACGGCGGGGTAGGGCGATCGAAATCGCCGCTTTGGAAGTCGCCGACGGCCGGCTGGACGCCGAGTTCGTCGTCGATGTCTTCCAAACTGGCTCGGGCACGTCGACGAACATGAACGCCAACGAAGTGATTGCTACCCGTGCCAGAGAGCTGCTCGGCGGTGAGCGCAGTGACAAGAGCCTGGTGCACCCCAATGACCATGTGAACATGGGGCAGAGCACCAACGACGTGTTTCCTTCGGCCATTCACGTGGCCGCGATGGACGCCTTGGAGACGCATACGCTGCCGGCCCTGCGCCAGCTGGCGGAGGCGTTCCAGGCCAAGGCAACCGAGTTCGCCGATGTCGTCAAGGCGGGACGCACCCATCTGCAGGATGCTGTGCCAGTGACGCTCGGCCAGGAGTTCTCCGGGTACGCCAGCGTCATTCGGCACGGCGTTGCCAGGCTCGAAAGCACCCGTTCCCATCTCTGTGAACTGCCCCTTGGCGGCACCGCACTTGGGACCGGCCTCAACGCGCATCCAGAGTTCGGAGCGCGGGCGGTTGCCGAGCTGCGGCCGCTGACTGGCCAGCTGTTCCGGCAGGCGGAGAACATGTTCGAGGCGTTGCAGAATCGCGACGCGTGCGTGGCGCTTTCCGGTGCCCTGAAGACCATTGCCGTTGGCCTCATGAAGATCGCCAACGACCTGCGGTTGCTGACGTCGGGGCCGCGCACCGGTCTGGCCGAAATCGTGCTGCCCGCGACGCAGCCGGGTTCGAGCATCATGCCCGGGAAAGTGAACCCGGTGATCCCGGAAGCGCTCAACATGGTGGCCGCGCACATCGTCGGCAACGATGCCGCCATTAGTGTAGCCGGCATGAACGGGAACCTCGATCTCAACGTGATGATGCCTGTGATCGTGCACAATCTGTTGCAGAGCATCGAGTTGCTCGGTAGCGGCGCCAAGGTCCTAGCCGAAAAATGCGTACGCGGCATCGCCGCCAACGCCGAACAGTGCCGTGCGTACGGTGAGCGCACACCGTCTCTAGTGACGGCAGTGGCGCCGATTCTCGGTTACGACACGGCGGCCAAGATCTACAAGAAGGCGCTAGCCGAGGACAAGCCGATGCGCCAAGCGATCCTCGAAGCCGGTCTCCTTTCCCAGGAGCGGCTCGACGAGATTCTCGACCTCAAGAAGCTGACCGCAGGTGGTCGGGCCCAGCAAGCGGGAGAGACCCACAAGGGGTGATTCCTCCGTGCCCGTGTGGTCGACTGCCCGCCCCGCCGGTCGTCGAGGCCCCTGAATATGTGGCAGCGGTTGACCCCATTGCGCATCGCCCTGCTCCTGGGGCTGGCGCTCTCCGCGCTCCGCTTCCACGGGTGCCAGTATCTGGAACTGATCGACGCTCGGGTACAGGACTATCGCTTCCTGCAGCGCGGGGTCGAGCCAGCCTCTCCGGACATCGTCATTGTGGCGGTGGATGATGCCAGTCTGGAGAAGGTGGGCCGCTGGCCGTGGTCGCGGGCGGTGATCGCGCGCCTGGTGCAGCGCTTGGCGGCGGCTGGAGCCGCGGTCATTGGCTTTGACATCGTGCAATCCGAAGCGACCGCGGAGCCGGATGTCGACCGGCTGCGTCACCGTGTCGAGGACGTCGACGAGCACACGTGGGCCGCGGTCCGCCGTGCGCTGCGTGAGGAGACCGCCGAGGACGAGTTGCTGGCCCGAGCCGTGCGCGCGTCGGGGCGAACGGTGCTCGGCTACTTCTTCGATTTTGACGGGAAGAACCGCAACGCGAACTCGGTGCGGGTTTCGAGCTACAACGTTGTGCAGAATAGTCGAAGCGGGCGCGGCGAGACGCAGATACCTCTTGCGCCGATGGCGCGTGCCAACTTGCCGGCGCTGAGCGCGGCGGCCCGCGAGGTCGGGTACTTCAACTTCGTGCCGGACCGTGACGGGTCGTATCGGCGCGTGCCACTGGCAATCGGCTTTGGCGCGCACGTCGCGCTGCCGCTTTCGCTGGCCATGCTGCGCGTGTATCGGCCCGGTACGGCGCTGGCAATCCGCTTCGCAAACTTCGGTGTCGAGTCTGTCCGCGCCGGTTCAGTGCCCGTGCCGGTGGCAGAGGATGGTGAGATGCTGATCAATTACCGCGGTCCCCGCGGCACCTTCCACCACGTATCGGCCATGAATGTCCTGGCCGGCAAGACGAATCCGGCGACGTTTCGGGGAAAGGCGGTCCTGGTCGGGGTGACGGCCCCTGCCTTGGCGGATGTGCGGGTGACGCCGTTCGACGCTACCTTCCCGGGGGTCGAAATCCACGCCAACGTTCTGGACAACGTCTTGCGTCATGATTTTCTCAGGCATCCGCATTGGATTGTGGGGGCCGAGATCGGCGTGATCCTATCTGCGGTGCTCGTCTTAGGCGTGGTTCTGCGCTATGCGCGTGGGGTCACCGGCGCGCTGGTGGCGGCGACGCTGCTGGCGGTGTTTCTGGCGGGAAGCCAGTGGTGGTTCGTCGCCTACGGCTTGCCGTTGAGCGTCGTCTACCCGGTACTGGCCATTGGCCTCACCTACTCCGCGATCTCGTTGCAGCACTATGTGACCGAGGAAGGGGAGAAGCGCAAGATCCGCGACGCGTTCGGCCTGTACCTGAGCCCCGACTTGGCGCGCCTGGTGAGCGAACGTCCGGACATGCTCGCCCTGGGCGGTGAAAAACGTGAACTCACCGTGCTGTTCTCGGACATCCGGGGGTTTACGACGATCTCCGAAGAGCTCGATCCCGAGGTGCTCGTCGAGCTGCTCAACGAGTATCTGGGAACGATGACCGACGTTGTGTTCGCCCACGATGGAACACTGGACAAGTACATCGGTGACGCGATCATGGCAGTCTGGGGTGCACCAGTGCATCAGCCCGATCACGCGGCGCGCGCCTGCCTGGCCGCACTGGGCATGGTGACGGCTTTGCACGACCTGGACAAGGACTGGGCACGTCGCGGTCTGCCGCAGCTCGACATCGGCGTCGGTCTGAACAGCGGTCCGATGGTAGTAGGCAATATGGGATCGGCGCGCCGGCTCAGCTATACGGTGATGGGCGACAACGTGAATCTCGGCTCACGCTTGGAGGGACTCAACAAACTCTACGGGAGCCGCATCATCGCGAGCGAGTCCACGATCCGGGCTGCCCGCGACATGGTCGTGGCGCGGGAACTCGATCTCGTCCGCGTCAAAGGAAAGCACGTGCCGGTGCGCATCTTCGAGGTCCTGGACGGAGCCAGCGAGCGGGAACGCTGGGTGCCACTGTTGGAACGGTTCGAAGCGGGGCTCACCGCCTACCGACAACGGCGGTGGGATGACGCGGTGGCGGCCTTTGCTGCCATCGTCGGTGAGTGTCCGGAAGACGGTCCGGCGAAGTTGTACTTGGAGCGCTGTCGGGCCATGCTCGTGGCAGCGCCTGCGCCTGACTGGGATGGCGTCACCGTGATGGAGAGCAAGTGAGCCGAGGTGCCGCGGGCGTGCGGTCAAGGGGGATCGACAAGGCGCGACGGAGGCGGTCATGGCGAGACAGATACAAGCCGGCGGGGGCCTGGCTGCCATCCGCTACTCACTGAAGAAGGCGCGCGAGGCCGGCGGGGTGTTCCGGCTGGCCCGCCGGCTGAGGCGTGACAATGCCTGCAAAACCTGCGCGCTGGGTATGGGAGGCCAGCTCGGCGGAATGCGGAACGAACGTGGCAGTTTTCCCGAGGTTTGCAAGAAGTCGGTGCAAGCACAGGCGGCCGACATGCAAGCGCCACTCAGTGAGCGCTTCTTCGCAGCGCATTCGGTTGCCGATCTGGAACGCTGGAGCCCCAGGGAGTTCGAGGCCGCTGGCCGTCTAGGATTCCCCATCCTGTGGCAGGCGCCTGCGGCGCATTTTCGTCGCGTGTCGTGGGCCGAGGCGTACGCCATCGCGTCAGGAGCACTGCGCGCCACGACACCTGAGCGCACGTTCTTTTATTCATCAGGCCGAAGCAGCAACGAGGCCGCCTTTCTCCTCCAGTGCTTTGCGCGTATTTTCGGGACCAACAATATCAACAACTGCTCCTACTACTGCCACCAGGCCTCGAGCGTGGCCTTGCAACGCGCCATCGGGAGCGGCACCGCCACGGTGGTGCTGGAGGATCTCGAACGCGCGGACCTCGCCGTGATCGTCGGTGCCAACCCGGCGTCGAATCATCCGCGCCTGATCACGCAGCTTGTCAGGCTGCGCCGGCGCGGCGGCAAGGTCATCGTCATCAACCCACTGAAGGAAGTTGGCCTGCTCCGCTTCCGCGTGCCCTCTGACTGGCGCAGCATGCTCTTCGGATCAGACGTGTCGGATCTCTACCTCCAGCCTCACATCGGTTCGGACGTTGCGCTCCTCAAACTGCTGCTGAAGGGCATCGTGGAACAGGGACACCTCGCTCGTGACTACCTCGCCGCGTACGTCGAGAACTGGCCGGCGGTAGAGGCAGACGTCCGCTCGGACTCGCGTGGCAAGCTGCTGGCGGCCTGCGGTGTCACCGAGGCAGAGGTGCGCACCGCTGTGGACCTTTTGGCCCACTCACGGCATGTCATCTTCTGCTGGGCGATGGGGATCACGCAGCACGCACACGGCGTCGACAATGTACTGGCGATCGTGAATCTCGCCCTGAGTCGTGGAATGATCGGGAAGCCCGGGGCTGGATTGCTGCCCATTCGCGGGCACAGTAACGTTCAGGGTGTTGGGTCCGTAGGTGTCAGCCCGGCCGTGAAGGAACAGTTTGCCCGGCGCCTCGAGGCACTCTACGGCATCGAGTTGCCACGCATCCGCGGCTTGCACACCCTCGCGTCGGTGGAAGCGGCTGACCGGGGGGAGATCGACTGCGCCCTGCTGCTCGGCGGCAACCTGTTTGCCGCTACGCCGGATCGTGCCGCGGCTGCCCGTGCCCTGCGCCGAATCACCACCACCGTGTACGTGACGACCAAACTCAACGAGGGGCACGTTCATGGTCGTGGCCGTACCTGTCTGCTCCTACCAGCGCTCGCTCGCGATGAGGAACGTCAGTGCACGACGCAGGAAAGCATGTTCAACTATGTGCGTCTATCGGATGGAGGCGCGCCCGCTGCCTCCGAAGACATGCGTTCAGAGATTGAAATCATCGCTACACTGGCCACCATGGTCCTGCCGCCAGGGCCCGTCGACTTCGGTGCCCTGCGCGATCATGAGGCTATTCGTGCCGTGATCGCCAGGGTCGTGCCTGGTTATGAGGCCATCGGCGCGATCGACCGCACCAAGCAAGAATTCCAAATTGCGGGCCGCACCCTACATGAGCCGGTCTTTCAGACCTCCTCTGGAAAGGTCCGGGCTCATGTCACCCCGTTGCCCGATTTCCACGTGGCCGAGGGGGAGTTTCGTCTTATGACCTTACGCTCCGAGGGGCAGTTCAATACGGTCGTCTACGAAGATGAAGACGTCTATCGTGGCAACAAGCGCCGCGACGTAGTGATGATGAATGAGTCGGATGCCCGGACACTCGGTCTGCAGCGTGATCAACGGGTGGCAGTGGAAAATCAGATCGGTCGCTTGGAAGTGGTCGTCCGATTCGCCCCGTTGCCGCCTGGCAACCTTGCCATGTATTTCCCCGAAGCAAACGTCCTGGTTCCACGTCATGTCGACTCCCAGTCCGGCACGCCCGTGTTCAAGTCGACTGCTGCGAAGATCGCGGCACTCTAGGCGGTGAGCATGGGCCGGCATTTCGCTTCAACGGCGGCCGCGGGCTGTCGCTACTGGATCTGGCCGGTGCAGGTGAGCTGGTGTCATGCCTGAGCATCTGTCAATCGATAGTACGGCCACAGCTAGGCGGCCGCGCGGGTGACGACGGCCGAGGCCTTTTTCGGGGAGACAACGGATGCCGACAGAATTTTTCAACGCGGACATGCTGCTGTTCATCGACCACCGCGTCGATTGGTCACGCTACTTCAGCTTGTGCCGCCCTGGAGCGGTCAACGTCACTGAGGAAGTTGACACGTACAAGACGATCCTGCGCACAGCCGGAGGAATATGTGAGGACATCGCCGCCGGAGCACGGGGACATTGGCACGAGGCGGTGACACTCGTCGATGGACGGGTCGTGGTCCCGCCGCATGTTGCGGCGGGCTACGACAAGCTGCGCGCCGCAGGCTTGGTCTGCCTACCGTTGAGCCGAAAGTACAACGGGTATGGACTGCCTGTCCTCCTCAACTGTTGCTACCTGGAAATGGTGGCGCGAGCCGACCCGAGTCTCATGACCATCATCGGTTTGCAAGCTGGTATTGCTGGAGACATCGAGAAGTACGGGAGCGAGGAAGTCAAACAACAATACCTGCCAAGGTTCGCAACCGGTGAGTTGCAGGGTGCCATGGATCTTACGGAGCCGCAGGCGGGCTCCGACCTCGGCGGTATCGCGACCAGCGTCAGCCAAGACGGTAGTCGCTATTTCATTGACGGCGAAAAAATCTACATCACCAACGGGGGTGCTCCCGTCCACCTGGTCCTGGCCCGGGACGCGGCGACGTTCAAGCGCTCCACGGGCACGACGACTGGCCTGAGCCTGATGCTCTGCCCCGTGACCTTGTGTGACGGAACGCCGAACAGGGTCCGAGTCACTCGGGTCGAGTCGAAGATGGGAATCCACGGCTCGCCGACATGCGTGGTCGAGTTCGAGCACGCCGAGGCTTTCTTGCTCGGCAGACGAGGCGGTGGCTTTCGTGCCATGCTCGATCTGATGAATCAGGCTCGCCTCGGCGTCGCGGCGCAGGCCATCGGTGTCGCCGAAGCGGCGTACCGGCAGGCGCGTGAATACGCGGCCCAGCGAGTGCAGTTCGGCGCACCGATCATCGAGCAGCCCCTGGTCAAGTCGATGCTGACGCACATGGAAATCAACATTCAAGCGGCGCGTGCCTTGCTGTATCGCACGTGTGCATTGATCGACGTGACGCACGCCATGCAACAGTATGTCGAGTCCGAACGTGGCAGGGCCGATCCGGACGGTGCTACGCTCCAGCGGGAACTGAAGCTCAACGCCCGCCTCATCCGCTTCTTCACGCCACTATGCAAATACTATGCAAGCGAGGTCAGCAACGCCGTGACCCGCCAGGGCATCCAGGTGCATGGGGGCCTTGGTTACATGGCGGAGTCTGTCGCCGGGCAGTATCACTTGGACGCGATCGTCACAACGATCTACGAAGGAACGTCGGAGATCCAAGCCAGCTTTGCGCTGAGCGAGATGAGCCGAGGAGCGCTGCTTGTGACGTTGCAGCAGATCCGCGACACGCTCGGCCCTCTGCGCGAGCAGTATCCCGATCTGGTCGGGCTCATATCCGACGCGGTCGACCGATGCATCAGTGACTCTATTCCGGCCCTGATGGGACACCCGCAGTACGCGTTGCTCAATGCCAAGCAGGTCTGTGAAATGGTGATTGATGTGGTTGTCGCGGTCGAATTGCTGTCGCAGGCCTCTGTATCAGAAGCAAAATACGCGCTCGCCGCCTCCTTCATCCAGCGCCGTATGCTAGCGGTAGAAATGAACGCACGCTGGATCCGCAGCGGAGACGCGTCACGGCTCACGCGCTACGACCGCATCCTGGGCCTGTGACGCCCGGGCGGAGGCGCCAGATGAGGCGCTGGCAGGCTCTGCTGGCCAGTGAAGCAGCGCGAGGGCGCGGCGGCGTCTTTCATTCTGAAGATCGTCCAAATTTGCTAATCTTAAGGTGCGTATGGCTTTTGGACTGCCTAGAAGGATGCGCCGGTGGCTGGTGGACTTTACGCTTCGGTTGCTCACGAAGCCGCTCCGCAGCTACGAACAACGGATCCCGAATAGTCTGCCGCGGCTTCAGGAGCAGCTGCGGCCAGGGGATGTGGTTCTTGTCGAGGGTGATCAGCGCATCAGCCAGGTTATCCGGTACCTCACCCAGAGCTCGTGGTCGCATTCGGCCTTGTACATTGGCGATGAACTCCGACGTTTGGACCCCGTATTGGCCGACGCACTCGTTGCCGAGCATGGGGAGGCGGCCCGCTTCCTGCTTCTGGAGGCCACCGTCGAGGCGGGCGTGGCCTGCGCGCCGGTGGCCAAGTACGTCGGTTACAACCTTCGTATCTGCCGGCCCCACGGCTTGCGGCGTGAGGATCTCGACCGGGTTGTCGAAGAGCTCGTCGGCCAGCTCGGGCGACGCTATGACGTTCGCCACGTGTTCGAGCTCGGCCGTTACTTCTTCCCAGTCAGTTTGATCCCCCGCCGGTTTCGGCGCGCCGCGCTGCAGTACGGCAGTGGTTCAGCACGCGACGTGATCTGTTCCAGCATGCTGGCGCGTGCCTTCGCGCACGTCGGCTATCCTGTGCTGCCACGGGTAACCGTTGATGAATACCCCGAACAGGTTGGCTGGTTTCGCCGACTATTTGGCCACGAGGGCCGCCCCGTCCGGACGCTGTACCGCAGAGCCAACCCCGCGCTGATTACGCCCCGTGATTTCGACCTGTCGCCGTACTTCGACATCGTGAAGTTCAACTATCTGGCCATGGGCAAATTTGACTACCGCCGGATCACGTGGGTTCGCGACGACGAAGCGGCAGCGACACCGGAGACGGTGGCCCGAGAGGCAGAGCCGCCCGCCAGTGCTCCGCAGGCGAAGCTTTCCGGACCTTAGAAGGCACCCGGCTTGCGGGCACGCCCGAGCCCTCATCGGCGCAATTCCAACCGTCGCTATGGCGGTAGCTGAATGCGGTAGTTTCCGTGGTGATCGAGCACCGCCTTCTGGCGCGGATGGAGTACGATCGTGGTGAAAGGCTCTTCGATGATGGCCGGGCCCGTAACGCGGTGTCCGGCACGCATGCCGGTGCCGTCGTAGATCGGTGTGGCCACGAAGCGGCCACCGAAGAAAGCCTGGCGGCGCCCCTTACGCGGCGGCTGCGACCTGGCGCGGGAGACGACGGGAATCTTCGGCTTGTCGGTAACGCCGCTCGCGGACAGGCGCAAGCTGCGGAGGATGGGTTCTTCGTCACGGGACGCGTAGGTGTGCAGCTGTTCGTGGAGCTGGTGAAACCGTTCGACGGTGGCCTGGAGGGCTCGGCTGCTCAACCGCCCGTTGGGTGTTGCAAGCGGAACGGGGATGTCGAAGGTCTGGCCGGGGTAACACAGGCTGGCGAAGCGACGGATTGTAATGTGTGCACGCGCGCCGTGTCGCGCCCCCAGCACCGCTCGTGCCGACCGTTCCATCTGAGTGAACAGCGTGTTGATCCGCGCCACCTCTGCCTGGCCAACCGGTGTGATGTAGGCCCGTATCTCATCGACCACGTGATCGGAAAGCAGCAAACCGAGGGCCGAAAATGCAGGCGCGGTTTTCGGCACAAAGACCGTGCTGATGCCAAGCTCCTGAGCTTGTGCCGTGGCATGGACTGGGCCGTTGCCCCCGTACATGACCATTGTCAGGCCTCGCGGATCGATGCCACGTTGCGCCGAGATGCGACGGATCGCGTTGGCCATGTTGGCGTTCACAAGGCGGTAGATGCCGTGTGCGGCTTCGACTGGCTCCACCCCGAGGAGACGCCCCACTTGCTCGGCAATCGCTTCACGAACTCCCTCCGTCTTCAGGCGTAGGCTGCCGCCGCAGAAGTCGTTCGGATTGAGGTAGCCAAGGAGCAGGTTCGCATCAGTGACCGTGGGCGCCGTACCACCCCGATCGTAGCAAATAGGACCCGGCTCCGCGCCGGCGCTGCGTGGGCCGACCTGTAACGAGCCTGCTACGACCGAGGCGATCGACCCTCCGCCAGCGCCAATCGACTGCACGTCCACCATCGGGAGGCCAATCAGGTACCGGTGATGCCAGTTCCATCCCGCTTTGATCTCCGGCTGGCCGCCCCGGATGAGGCAGACATCGTAGCTGGTGCCGCCCATATCCGCGCAGACGAAATTCCGTGTCTTGGAGGCGCTGCCGACGGCACACGCCGCAACCACGCCGCCGGTCGGCCCGGAGCTGAGCACCGTGACTGGACGACGCACGATGTAGTCCGGTGTCATGATGCCGCCGTTGGACTGCATGACGAGCAGCTCCTGGCCATAACCGGCAGTGCGCAGACGTTCCACCAGCCGGCTCAGGTAGCGGCTGATTTTCGGTGCCACGTAGGCGTTAACCAACGTCGTGCTGGTACGTTCGAACTCGGGTGCGGACGGCATCACTTCATGCGACAACGAGATGCTGACACCCGGACATTCCTCGGCGGCGATATCGCGGACCCGCTGCTCGTGTGTGGGGTTCACGTACGAGAACAAGAAGACGACGGCCAGCGACTCGAGGCCGAGCTTGTTCAGGCGGCGCAGGGCGTCGCGCACCGCCGCCTCGTCCAGCGGGACCAGCACGTGCCCTTCATAGTCGAGACGTTCCGGCACCCCAATGCGCCTGCGCCGCTGCGCGAGGGGCGGTGGGGGCGGCAGTGCGGGATCCCAGATGTCCTCCTTGAAGCCGCGCCGTAGCTCGATCTCGTCCCGATGGCCTTGGGTGGTGAGCAGCCCTGTCAGCGCGCCGTTCATCTCGATCATCGTGTTGTCGGCTGTGGTGGTGCCGTGGACAATCACCACAGTCTCGGACAACAACTCACCGAGGGAAAGATGCTCGTCCCGCGCCAGCTGTTCGAGGCCTACCATCACACCTGCCGACTGATCGTGAGGCGTCGTCGGGCTCTTGCTGAGCCGGAGCGAGCCGTCCGGCCTGGCGAGAACGAAATCGGTGAACGTGCCCCCGACGTCGGTACCGATGCGGTACATGAGACAGGCTGTCAGCCGTTCGGCCGTTCGGCCGTAGGGGTACGCAGCTGCTTTCGCAGTGCTTGAGTGGCTTGCCAGTCGATTGCCAGATCGAGTGCTGCGACGGATCCAGTGAGGACGACGCCGTAGTCGCGGCGGGCCGCCTCGGCCGACACATATTCGTCGAGCACGTCGTCAAGGACCTTCTGCGGATCGCGCTCCAGCGGGTCACCCCAGCCCCCGCCGCCCCCGTAGCGGTACTCGTAGCGTTCCCCAGGCTGATGCTCCACGTAGAAAGCGGTGCTGTCGACGACGTGCTCGTGCGGGCTACCGCACCGCAGCTTCAATTGGTTAGGCGCGCCCGGCTTGCCGCCAGCGATTCCAGGCATCGGGTACTTCATACCAACTACGTAGGTGTAGACCTGTGAAGGGGCAAGCAGCTCCTTGACATACCGTGTCCCCGGGCAGCCGCGCCACTTGCCGGGGCCGCCGGTATCGATCGCGTAGTCCCGTGACAGATGGCGCACCGGGAAAATACTTTCGTTGATCTCCGCCGTCGCTCGGATGAGGTTGCCGAAGCTCACGTTCATGGCTCCCCAGCCATCCTGCCCGTACACGGCGCCGCAATAAGCGCCGAAGGTGTCGACCGAGTGGTCGATGAACAGTTGCCCGGTACGAGGGTTGGTGCCGAAAATGACCGTCGGCATGCCCATTTTGTAGATCTGCGGACAGCATCGTTTCGGAATGACCTGCTCCAACGCTTTTGCAGTGGCCTCGCCAACCTCCGTGCCAGGATGGTGTGTCCCGGCCGCCACTGATTTCTCCGGCGGCGGGTTCAGGCAGCACCCCTGAGGCACGATCAGATCGATGGAGTTGAAGAATCCCTCGTTCTTCGGGATCGAGGGATCCATCATGCTGGCGATCTGCGCCACGACATAGCCGCGCGTGTTGCCGAAGGTCGAGTACGCCTGCAGGTTGTCCCGCGTGTCCGAACCGGTGAAGTCGACCGTAAGGCGACTGCCCTTGATGGTTACTTTGCAGTGAATGTGGATGTCTTTGTTGCCCTTCGGGTCGTGGTCGACGTAGACGTCCGATTCGTACACGCCGGGCCGCCACGTGGCCACCTCCTCCCGGAAGCGCGACGCGGCGTAGTCGATCATGAACTGAGCGGCGCTACGGACCGCGGCAACGCCATAACGAGCGATAACCTCCTTGAGACGGCGCGCCCCTAGCTGCGCCGCGCCAATCTGTGCCCGCAGATCGCCGACGAAAGTCGGGGTTCGGTTGTTGACCTTCATGAAATACGTGACGTCCTTTCGTTCAACGCCCTTCTCGAAGATCTTCACGGCCGGGAAACGCACACCTTCAGCCCAAATGTCCCGTGCATCGACGTTGTAGCCCCCCGGCATGGCCCCCCCCGTGTCGGCGTGATGGCACTGGATCGAAGCGATCAGGACCATCTCGTCCTTGTAGAAGACCGGGGCAAAGATGTTGTAGTCGGGGAGATGACCACCGCCGTGGTAGGGATCATTGGCGACCAGCACGTCCCCGTCGAACAGGCCGGCGTGGCCAAAGAAGTCGAGCGCAAAACGCACTGGCAGGGTCGAGCTCAGCATGAACTGGGGGATGCCCACGCTCAGGGCCGCCAGGCAGCCGCGTGCGTCGAGAATCGTCGCGTTGCGCTCGTTGGATTGGTTGAGGATCGGTGTCGTAGCGGTCAGGCTCACGTGGGTTGCCATCTCGTAGGCGATGGTTTCCATCGCCCCGCGGATGATCTCGGCCGTGACGGGATCGACGGCGGCCGACACCCGCCGCCGTCTGGAACGTGCCGGCGATGCTCGCCGGACCACTCGCTTTGCCTTCCGCTTCA
The DNA here is from genome assembly GCA_046757585.1 of Binatia bacterium. Classification (GTDB taxonomy): domain Bacteria; phylum Desulfobacterota; class Binatia; order HRBIN30; family HRBIN30; genus JBHHYR01. The sequence goes on from JBHHYR010000036.1 coordinate 13,123, forward strand.
CCTGCATCGTTCGTCCTTTCTACTCCGCGGCGCGGGGATCGGGGCGCATGGCGCCGCCGTTCGGGCTGCACCGGTCGTGTGATTCCGCTATCTGAGGTCCCTCATCTGCAGGCCGAGCATGCTCGAGATGATCGACCGCTGGATGTTGTTCGACCCCATACCCACTGGGCCGAGCAACGCCATGCGAATCCAGCGGTTCATGTCGTTGTCCTCCAGGTACGATTGGCCGCCGAGCACCTGCATGCCGAGCTCGCAGGTTTTCAAACACATTTCGGTGCAGAAGACTTTCGCCATCGCGCCCTCCAGCGAACACGGCTTGCCCTGTGCGTGCAGCCAAGCGGCATGATACGTCATCTGGCGTCCGGCTTCGATGCCGATCGCCATGTCCGCGACTTGCATCTGCACGGCCTGGAAACTGCCGATTGTGCGGCCGAACTGGCGCCGTGTCTTGGCATGCTCCAGGGCGAGATCAAAGGCCTTCTGCGCGATGGCAACATGCGAGATGGCCACCATGAGCCGTTCCATGTCGAGGCTCTTGATCATCTGCCACCAGCCCTGATTGAGACACTCCCGTCCGCCCATGATCATCGAGGCAGGCACACGCACGTTGTCAAAGAAAATCTCTTGCAGGGAAATCACCTTCGAGCCCATCTTCGGCATCTTGCGCAAGCTGACGCCGGGCAGCGTGCGATCCACCATGAAGATGGTGATGCCGTTGTAACGGTCCGCCTTGTTCGTGCGGGTGACGGTCATGATGTAGTCCGCCACGTCGGCGCCCGAGATGTAGTGTTTGTGCCCCTTGAGGATGAAGTCGTCGCCGTCCGGCTCAGCGGTGGTCTTGACCGCAGCGGCATCGGAGCCGGCCTCGGGTTCGGTGAGTGCGAAGCACCCCTTCAGGTCGCCTCGAATGATGCGTGGCAGGTAGGTGCGCTTCTGGTCCTCGCTGCCGTTCATCTTGATCATGTGGCCGGCAAAGAAGACGGGCAGGAGATAACAGGCGGAAGCTGCCTCGCTCCCGTAGGCAAGCTCTTCGACTGTCAGGCAGAAGTCGATCGCGTCGCCGCCGATCCCGCCATACTCCTCGGGGAAATAGACGCCGAAGACCCCGGTCTCCGCGAGCTTGGGCACCAGCTCGTGCGGGTAACGCGCTTCGAGCTCCAACTGCCGGTCAAGCCCGGGCGGGCAGTGGCGCCGCACGAAGTCACGGATGGTTGCGCGGTATGCTTCCTGTTCGGGTGTGAAAGAGAAGTCCATTGCTCCTGCACTCACTTTCCTACTGCGCCGGCCGAAACTTCGGCAGGGTCACGGTATCGTTGATGCGATCGAATACCACCTCCACCCGCATTCCGATGTGTATCTCGTCATGGGCACAGCCTACGAGGTTCGTGTGGAGGCGCGGGCCTTCATCGAGCTCCACAATCGCGACGTTGTACGGGGTGTCGGCGTTGAAAGCCGGGTGTTGCGATTGATGGATCACGATCCAGCTGAAGATAAACCCGCGACCACTCAGCTTGATCCATTCGTGCTGGTCCGATAGGCATCGAGCGCAGAGCAGGGAAGGTGGAAAGCGAATGTGGCCGCAGTCGCCGCACCGCTGCATGCGGAGTTCTCCCTTGTGGGCCGCTTCCCAGTAAGGCGCGCTGTCTTCGGTCGGGCGAGGCAAGGGTTTCTCCATCGCAAACATGCTTTCCCCCTACGGCTGAAGGGACCGACGACAGACATCGTCGCAGCGCTGCACGCTCTCCGCCTTCATCTTGCTAACACCAGCGCACTGTAACTCACCGTTGGGGGCGCTTCGTGCGGCGCGCCGCCGTAACCGGTGACCAAACAGAGCTCCGCATCCTTGACCTGCCGCATGCCGCAGTCACCGCGCAGTTGGCGGACCGCTTCCCGTATATGGCCAAACCCGGAGAGGTGACCTTCCGAGATCAGGCCGCCGGCCGTGTTCGATGGTAGTGAGCCGGTGAGGCCGAGATTGCCGGCGGTGATGAAGTCTCCGACCTGTTCAGGCTGGCAGAACCCGTAGGCCACGAGGTCGTGGATGACCCGCGGGGTAAACGCATCGTAGAATTGTGCCACGTCGATGTCCTGGGGGCTCACGCCTGCCATGCCGAACGCCAGGGCCGCTGCCCGCTTGCCTCCCCAGTGTGTGTCGTCCCGACCCGCCGGGTGGATGATTTCCGAAGAGTGTGACTGGCCGGCGCCAAGGATCCGCGCCGGGCGTTTGCGCAGGTCACGGGCGCGTTCGACCGACGTCACGATGCACGCGCCGCCGCCGTCAGTGTTCGGGCAACAATCGAACAGGCGTAGCGGTTCGGCCACCCAGCGCGATGCGAGGTAATCCGCCATGGTCATGGGTTTGCGCATCTGCGCGTCCGGGTTCAGGGAAGCATGCTGCCGCCAGGTGACCGCAATCTGGCCATAATGCTCGTCACGGTAGCCGAAATCATGCTGCTGCCGGCGCTTGACGTGCGCCATCAGGGTGATGGCGCCCACGTCACCGTAGGGAACCTGAAACTCCGATCCGAACAGCTGCATTGCCACCCCTTGCGGCCAGTTCTGCGTTGCGAAGCAGCACAGCACTGTGTGACAATACCCCGCGGCGATCGCCGCGGCGGCGGTCTGCACCGACCCGCAGGCAGTCGCTCCGCCGAGATCCATGGTGGCTGAGAACGTAGGTTCGATGCCCAGATACGCGGCCACCCGGGCTGCCCAACCGTGCTGCTCGCCCATGATCGCCGGCATCATCACTAGCACGCCGTCAACTTCATCCCGTGCCATGCCGGCATCTTCCAGGGCGCGCCTGCTCGCCTCGAGGGTGAACCCCATCGTGCTGACGCCCTGAAGCTTGCCGAAACGCGAGATTCCGACGCCGCCAATGGCGAACTCTCCGCCCAAGCGCTCCACGTGCCTTCGCTCCTTTCACCCTGGGTGCGCCGGAGCGGGGGCGGTTCGTTCTTCCAGCGCGGCCATGACGTGTGCGCGGACCTCACGGCGTTTCGCCTTCATCGCGAAGTTCTGCGGGATGGCGTCAACGAAAACGATGTGGCGTGGCGCTTTGTAGGGTGCGATGTGTTGCTTCGCCCATGCAAGCAGCGCCTGCGCGCTGATGTCATGCCCTGCGTTGCGCACCACCGCAGCCACCGGCATCTCGCCTTTGACCCCGTGCGGGATGCCCACCACAGCCACTTGGGCGACGGCGGGATGCTGCGCGAGCTTGCGTTCGACCTCCGCCGGAAACACAGAGTAACCGCCGACCTTGATCATGTCCTTTTCGCGAGCCTGGATGTAGAGCATGCCCCGGCGTCCTTCCCGGACCAAATCACCGGTGCGAAACCATCCGTTCTGCAAGACCTTGGCGGTCTCTCCAGGGTTCTTCCAATACCCCGACATGAGTCCCGGGCTCCTGACCACCAACTCGCCCACTTCGCCCTTTGGCACGGGACGCCCGCGGGAGTCGACAATCTTGTATTGGGCCCCCCGGATAATCTTGCCCGCAGCACCGTCCCCAACCGGGGGACCCATCGCGGTGGCAAGCTGGCCGGCGGTTTCGGCCAAGCCGTAGCCCCGAACGAATCGCGGAAGTTTTCGTCGTCCGAGCCAGCGTGGCTTGGCGGCGAGTTCTCGAAAAGTACGGAGCAGTTCGTCGGGAAATGCGTCGCCGCCACCACCCCACAACTCGATCGAGGTGAGATCGTAGTTCCGGGCGCCGGCGTCGAGGAGCATCCGGTACATCGCGGGAATGCCGGAGAACATGGTGACCTTGCAGTCCTGAATCGTCTGCAGGACGCGTGTCGGATCGAATTTGCCCATGAGTAGCACGGGGATGCCCATCACCATCTGCAACAGCAGCGCTTGATGTCCCGAGGTATGCGCTAGCGGCATGACGAGGAGGCTGAGATTGTGACGCCGGGTGGGCAGCAACGCGACCAGCTTCGCGTACGAGCGCACGGCAAACATCAACGCGGCATCGCTCAACATAGCGCCCTTTGGAAAGCCGGTGGTGCCGGCCGTATAAAAAATGATTGCTAGGTCATCCGGCCGCAGCGGCACGCTGGGAAATTCGTCGGGCTCCCGGCTGATGAGGTCGCTCAGACGCGTGATCCCCGACGGGACGTCTCGTTTCGTCACCACAAGCCAGTGCTTAACGGTGGGCAAGTGCCGCGTGTCTTCGATGATACCATCGAGGACCCCACGGTCCGTCACGAAGGTGTCAAAGCCGCAGTCTTCAGCCAGATAACGGATCTCGTCGCGCCGTAGCATGATGTTGAGCGGCACGGGAATGGCGCCGAGCTTCTGCGCCGCGAACTCGGCGAACGCTGCCTCGACACGGTTTCCGGTCATCAAGCCGACGCGGTCCCCTTTGACGATCCCGAGCCTTTGCAGGCCGTGCGCCAGCCGTGCCACGAAACGCGCGAAATCCGTGAACGTGATGCAATCGCCGCGAAAGAAGGGGTACTCGAGCGGCTGGTCAAGGAACAAGGCTGGGCGGTCGCCGTACAACTCTGCGAGCCGCTCCGGCAGCGTGGACATGCTGAGTTGCGCCGCCTGCCTCACCAGGATACGCCACTTGTCGCGGAACCGTGGCACCGGCCAGTTTTTCTCGCGCAGGCGCGCCGACTGCTCCATAACTGCGGCCATGTTCGTACTCGGCTGGAAACTCCGGCAGACGGGGCCTTTGACCTACCACGCCCCTCCGCGGCCCCTCACCTCAGCGTCCCTTCCACACCGGCTCCCGCTTTTCTTGGAACGCTTGGATGCCTTCCATCGCGTCTTCGGTAGAGAACACTTCCCCTGCGTAGATCATCTCCTGATCAAGCGCTTCTTTGAGCGGCAAGCCAAGCCCCTTCACCGCCGACTCCTTGACCTTGCGCACGGCGACCGGGCCATTCTTGCAGATCAGCTCAGCGTAACGCATGGCGGTTGGAAGGAGATCGGGCAGCGGAACCACTTCGTTGACGATGCCATAGTGATAGGCTTTCTCGGCGCTGATGGGCTCCGCCGTCAGCAAGATCTCCATCGCCCAGGGGAAGGGGATCTGGCGCGGCAGCTTGGTGGTCGACCCACCGCCCGGGAACAGCCCGCGCCGCGGCTCTCCAATGCCGAACGAGGCGTTCGCCGCTGCAATGCGGATGTCCGTTCCTTGTAGCAGCTCCATACCACCGGCGATGCAGAAGCCGTTGACCGCCGCGATGATCGGCTTGTAGATCTCGACATCGCGCAGCACAGCGATGAGCGACGCATTGACGGGGAAATCCTGGCCGAGGGTTTGCGTGCCCCCGGAGGCTGACAGCTCGCCGATGTTCTGCGTTACCATCGGGATGAATTCCTTCAGGTCACCACCGGCACAGAATGCCTTGTCGCCGGCCCCGGTGATCACGGCAACCCATAGCTGGGGATCATCACGGAAATCCAGCCAAGCCTTGGCCAGCTGGCCGAATGCCTCGAAGCTCAGCGCGTTGCGTCGCTCCGGTCGATTGATCGTGATCAGTGCAACACGGTCCTTTTTTTCGTACAAGATTGGTGCTGGCATGCCACTCCCTCGAACACACAGGTGCGTTTCAATCAATTGGTTGAATCAAATGTTTGAATGCAAGATCCAACATGCGAAGTCAAGGCGGGTCCGGACGGTCTCTTGAACGGAACGCCCGTGTGCTGCGGGTATCGAGGCCACCGGGGTCCTCCTGACGTGTTTGGCGCTGGGGCCTCATTGCCCGCCTGCTCGGCGCGGATGACGGTTTAGGGTGCGCTTGACACTTCCACGTGGCGCAGTCTAAAAGCGCGGTCAATTGATCGATTACCGGATGAACGTGGATCGGTGCCGGAAAGGCCAGCATGAGCGGCGCAGCCGGGCGAGCAAAGGGGGAAACCATGGGGCGGATAGTGACTTTCAGCGTCTGGTGGGGTGCCGTCGCGATCCTCTCGGCAACAGCACTCACACGGACCGCTGGGGCCTTCTACCTCGATGAAGGCCAGAATATCAGCCTGCGAGCCCGGATCTATAGCCAAGCCGCATTCCGCCTCAACGACTCGCAGACCGACACGGTGCCGAGCACGAAGCGCGGCCAGCTGATCCAGCACCGCAATTTTGTCAACCCCGAGCTGGACGCCAAACTGACCTCCTACACTTCATGGATGAAGGGGAGTTTTCTCGACTTCCTGGCACCGGATGACTTTCGTTTTCGTGTTGCTGGTTGGGGATTTTATGACGGCATCTACGATTACGGGCCCACGCAGTTCAACGAATCTCAGAAGCGGATTAACGCGACCTACCCCGATCTCACACAGCGCACCAGTGCCTTTTTCCTTGAAGGACCGAGGTTCGACCCGCAGGCCAATACGCTCGGGAAGATCTTTCCCGGGGCGGAGGTCCAGCACCCGCGGGATATCTACGCCACGCAGCGGCGCGTGAATGAGTTGTACCTGAGCTATAGCAAAGGGCCTGTCTTCCTCCGTCTGGGCCGGCAAGCCATCTCCTGGGGTGAATCGGACACGATTGCCCTGCTCGACCAGAACAATCCCTTTGACGTTACCCTTGGTGCCCCGGGTGTCTTCGAGGACGTTGAGGAGTCCCGCATCCCGCTGTGGACGTTGCGCGGCAGCCTGAACCTTTTCGATACCTGGGGACCGCTGTCGAGTGGGTTTGTTGAGGCCTACTGGGTGCCGGGTGATATCGACAACAACACTGGCATCCTCCCGATCTTGGGCGCGAGCCCCTTCTCGGCGCGCGGCAAGGATCCACAGCTGCTCGTCAATGAGCAGGCTGGGTCCTTGCTGCGGGCGCAGTTTGTGCTGTTCGATCATGTCCCGAAGAAGGAATTCGAAAACAGCCGCTGGGGCGTGCGCCTCCAGACCGTCGTCAACCGCTTTTTCACCGTCAGCACCTGGTTTTATACGCACTTTCCGAACGGTCCGGTGCCGCGGTCACTCGGCCTCACGCGCACCGCGCAAGGGGTGTCGCTGTTCACCACCGAGACCGTCCACAAGTTGACCTCGGTCATAGGGGCCTCGAACACGTTCTTCTTGGAGCCGCTCGATACGATTGTGCGGATGGAGGCGGAGTATTTCGATAATGAGCCGGCGTTCATTCCCGAAATCAACTTGGGGATCACTCAGGCGACGCGGAATGCACCATTGACAGTGCTCACGGCCTGCAACAACAACAAGTGCAAGGTGCCGAGAGCTGACTTTCTGCGCTGGGAGCTTGGCTTTGATCGCTTTTTCTTCTTTCGCCCGCTGAACCCGACCAATAGCTTCATCTTCACGGGGGCCATTGTTGGTTCGTGGAACCTCGACGAAACTTCCCATAAGGATTTCCGCTTCAGCGGCCAGAAGAAGCCCGGTACGCCAGGGACATCGCCCGATGACTTCGTCCAGTTGAAAGTCGTGGAGGCCTTTGCACAGATACATTTGCAGAGCGACTATCTGCACGGCCGCTTCACTCCGGGAATCACGTATATCCAGAACGCGCGTGGCACATACGCCATCCTCCCGACCTTGTCGTACCGCTGGACGGACTGGCTGCTGTTCGATATCAAGCTCATCCACATCGGTGGCGAGTATCAGCAGCTCGGTTTCTTCCGCGACCGTGACGAGATCGCGACGCGGGTCACCTACCAGCTGAACTAGCCGGGACTAGGCTAGGCGGTCCCAGCGCTGACGCCAGTCGTTGAGCAGGTCCTGCAAGGTGTCCTCCCAGCTGATCGTCGGGTGCCAGCCGGTGTCGCGCTGGAGCTTGCTGGCACTGCCCACGAGGGCGGGAACCTCGATTGGCCGCGGGCGCCCCGCTTGCACAGCCACGTTGGCGCTCGCGCCGCTGATGGCCAGCAGGCGGTTGAGAATCTCGCGCGGGGTCCGTCCCACTCCGCTGCAGACGTTGTACGCGCTGCCTGCTGCGCCGTGTTTCCACGCCAGGACGTACGCTCGTACGACGTCGCGTACGTCGGTGAAGTCGCGCACGACCTCTAGGTTTCCAACGCTGATGCGTGGCGGTTGCAGGCCGTGCTCGATTGCAACGATCTGGCGGGCGAAATCGGAACAGACGAACTGCGATGACTGCCCCGGCCCAGTGTGGTTGAACGGACGCATGCGAACGACGTCAAGGCCGTGCGTGCGCGACCACTGGAACGCCGCGAGATCAGCAGCAGCTTTGCTGACTGCATAGGGACTGAGAGGGCGGAGCAGGTTTGCCTCCGTTACGGGCAACTCGTCCGGTAGAACTTCCCCGTAGACCTGGCTTGAGCCGACCCAGACGATGCGGCACCTTTGGCCAGCGTCCCGCACGGCGGCGAAGACATTCAGGCTGCCCTGCAGGTTGATCCGATACGCCTTGGCGGGATCGCTGAAGGAGCCCGAAGGGCTGGTAAAGGCGGCCAAATGGAACAGCGCATCGGGCCGCACGCGACGCACCACCTCTGCCAGGCGTGCCGTATCGTTCAGCGCAGCAACGAGCAGATGATCGGTGGAAACCGGCGGGCGGGGTGGCGGCCGATCGCCAGACGGGACGTTGCGCGTCGTGCCAAACACTTCGTGGCCCTCAGCGTGCAGCCGTTGCGCCAGGTGCGTACCAGCAAAGCCGGTGACCCCCGTGACCAGAACTCGCATCGCACGGTTTCGGTGCCGTCGATCAGCTACCGGCAGTTGCCGGTGGGGCCGGGATGACTTCCCGTGTGACAAGCTCGAGGTCGGCATCGACCATCAGTTCGATGAGTTCTCGAAATCCGACCGTTGGTTGCCACCCAAGTCGGGCACGCGCCTTGGCCGGATTGCCAATGAGGTGGTCAACCTCCGCCGGTCGCAGGAACGCCGGATCTTCACGAACGTACTGGCGCCAGTCGAGGCCGACCCGTGCGAAGGCAATGCTCGCAGCGTCTTGCACGCTGTGGTCCTCGCCGGTCGCGACGACATAATCATCCGGTGCCTGCTGCTGCAGCATGAGCCACATGGCGCGCACGTAGTCTTTGGCGTAACCCCAATCACGCCGAGCCGCTAAGTTGCCGAGGTGGAGTTCCTGGCAAAGGCCGAGCTTGATTCTGGCGACCGCATCCGACATTTTCCGGGTGACGAACTCCTTGCCGCGCCGAGGCGACTCGTGGTTGAACAGAATGCCGGAGCATGCAAACAGGCCGTAGCTTTCACGGTAATTCACCGTGATGTAGTGCCCGTAGACCTTGGCGACCCCGTATGGACTGCGCGGGTAGAAGGGTGTCTGCTCCGTCTGCGGGGCCTCGCGCACCTTGCCGAACATCTCGCTCGACGAGGCCTGGTAGAAGCGAACCGTCCGGTCAACGAGCCGGATAGCGTCGAGGATGCGGGTGACGCCTACGGCGTTGAACTCAGCCGTGAGCATCGGCTGCTCCCACGAAGTCGGCACGAAAGATTGGGCCGCCAGATTGTACACTTCATGCGGTCGCAGCCGTTGCAACAGGGTGATCAGCGACAGCTGGTCGAGCAGGTCGGCCTGGACGAGCTCGATGTCCTGGCGGAGGTGTTCGATGCGGGCGAAGTTCTCGGTGCTGGCGCGGCGCACCATCCCGAACACCTCGTAACCTTCCTCCAACAGCAGCTCGGCGAGGTACGACCCGTCCTGCCCCGTGATACCCGTGATGAGTGCACGCCGCTTTGTCATCCCTTCTCCCCAGTTCGACCGTAGCGGTCTTCCAGACGGACAACGTCGTCCAACTCGGGCGTCGAAGCTTCTAGCACGTCGCAGGTTTCGATGGCGGTCAGACGGTGGCGCAACCCGGCCGGAATGCGAAAGCTCTGCCCCGGCTGCAGGCGTATGGTATGTCGCGGACCGTCTGGTACCGCAACCTCGAGCGCTAGCAGGCCCGTTTGTAGGTAGATCGTTTCGTCCTTGTGCCGGTGGTATTGGAAACTCAATTGCTCTCCGCGCTCGATATGGAGCAACTTCCCCACGTAGCGCTCACTTTCGGCCCAGATGCGTTCGTGTCCCCATGGCTTATCCACGCGCCTGCCGACGAACGGGCTGCCAGCGGTCTTCATGGTTTCCAGTATAACAACACGGCTGCGGTGGTGATCCAGAGCAGCACATCGAGCAGGAGCGGCCGATCGTTGAGGAGGAGCTGCGTGGGGTTGCCGCCTTCCTCTCGTTGGTGGACCAAGTAGAGGTAGCGAAAGATACCAAACAGGACGAAGGGAACGGTCAGATAGAGGTTTTCTGTTCCCAGCTTTTCACGTACCTCGGGTGATGCCGTCCAGATGGCGTAAGCGACCACGGTCGATGCAGTGACCACAGCGATCATCTGATCGAGAAAGTAGGGACTGTAATCTTTCAGGCTGGCGCGATGATCGGTCGCCCGAGCTTCCAGCAGGACCAATTCGTGGCGCCGCTTCGAGAAGCCCAGAAACAATGCGAGCAAGAAGGTGCAGATGATCAGCCACGGTGACACCGGGACGGAGATGACCACACCACCGGCCACGGCGCGGATAACGAAACCGGCGGCGATCGCCATCACGTCCAGAATGACGACGGCCTTCAGCCAGAACGTGTAGCTGACCTGCAAGAGAAGATACAGGCAAGCCAGCAGAGCGAAATGCAGGCCGAGCGCCAAGGCGCCAGCCACGCCCACTGCCATCAACGCGATCGATAGGAGAGTTGCAGTGCTGCGGCGCACTCGTCCGGACGGCAATGGACGCAGGCACTTCAGCGGGTGCTGGCGGTCACGCTCGCAGTCACGGAGATCGTTCATGACGTAGGCGCCGCTGGCGGTCAGACAGAACGTCATGAATCCTAGCGTCACAATCAGAAGGTCGTCCACTTCGAACAGGTGCTTGGAAAAGATCAAGGCCGCAAACAAGACGGTGTTCTTGCTCCACTGCGCCGGCCGCAGCAGTTGCAGGACATCACGGAATGATGAGGCGTGTTCTCCGCTGAGCCGGCCGGCGACCGCCTCAGTACGATTGGCAGGCATATCGGATCCTCCGCAACAGCTGCAGAATGTCTTGAGCATGGGGACGCGTCCGAATCAAGGGAACGCCAGGTTGCCAGCGTGGAGCATCCGAATCGGCCGGGGCGCATTGCAGATGCCGTCGAGTGGGGGCATGATTGCACCCGACGGGAGCCGCGAGTCCTGAGACCGGGCGGCCCGCGGGATGGAGCGGGCACACTGCGATGACGAAACCGACAGTTCTCTTGATGGGGTGTGGAGGCATTGGCGGCCTTATGGCAGCGAAGTTGATCGAGCAGGGCCACGACCTCTTCATCGTTACGCATAACCCTGCCATCGCCGAGG
>JBHHYR010000037.1:0-24274 GCA_046757585.1 Binatia bacterium
CTGGTGAAGATAATTGGATTGTCACCCGTTCCCTGGGCGGAGAGGACACCCTGTACCGTCAGGCCGCGCTCGATCCAGGACTTGACGACCGTGCCCGGCTGGATGGTCAGGGTCGCGCCCGCCTCGATCGTCAGGTCACAGCCGTCGATCACGTAGACGTGGTCCGCGGGCCACACCGTGTCCGCAGCAATGGTGCCGCAGCCCGAGGTCGCTGTGGCGGCGTACAGGGCGTGCGGGTACACTATCAGGAGAGCACGAAGCGCACAGGCGGGTATCGCCGCACGGTACATGAGGGAGAGGAGTAACTTCACGATTCGCCTCCGATCACGGCGCGTGACGCGCACCGAGGCGTGGTAGGTACATCGGAACGAAGGAACTCTGGCCGCCGAACCTTGTCCGGTCACCTCGGACTTCCCGGTGTATTCCTGACGCAGTCGCGCGAGCTGACGCCTGCCGACCGTGTTGCCACCTCGGGGGGCTTGTCGAGATCGACCAATCTGCTCCAGCCACCCCTGCGCACGGCGCCCATAGAACCGATACCACCACCATACTCCATACGGAGCGGAAAACCGCTCGTGGAACGTCCCGCGTCATCCAATTGAATGATGGGCATCAGCCGCGAGGGGACGCTCCTGAAAAGATGAAAAGAGCGGCCACGATGTGCGGCGCCACCGATGGCGGCGGTCATGCCTCGCGCGTTTCCGCCGCGGCCATACATCCCGGCAGGTCCGGGACGTAGGCACCAAACGACTGGGGGCCTTTCTCGACGACGACTAGGTACCGCATGTCACGCGCTCCTACCTCTTGAGGGCGGCCTGCTTCAAAACAGTGGGTCTTCTCCAAAGCGTGTGGGTGATTTGGACCATATGAAATTGCGGAAAGCCTTGTGCGACAAGGGCGAGAGAAGGTTTGGCGTCACTCGAAAACTTGCCATGTCTGCCAGTCGCCTCGCAAGGGTGGCGCCGTGTTCGGGCGCCGCAAGTGTCCGCTTCGCCAGCCGAGCCCAAAAGCGGGGCGCTTGCAGGGGTCCGGAGGTCGCCTTGAAGTGTCCACATGGGAGCGGTAATGTGGCCACATGGATGTCGGCGTACGGAAGCTCAAGCAGAACCTCTCCGCATATCTCGAGCGCGCCGGAGGTTCCGCTCTGCCATTCCTCACCTACGACCTCCGTCAAGCGCAGGCGGCGCGCTCGCTCGGCTGGACGGTCCTGGGGCGCTAGTTGACCCATCGACCGCGTCCAAGGTTGCATCGAGGGCGCGATATCGGGCCCGGCTTGCTGCGCAAGATCCTGCGTGACGTCGCGAGCCACGCGGCGGCGCTGCGGAAATGGCTGTGACGATGTGTGCGGCCGCTTGGTCGAGAGGATCGAATGCTCGCGGAATGCACAAAGAAACCAAGAAGTCAGAGTCGGAGAGTGATTTCGACGCGAGAACAGATCGGGCCCGGGCGATCAGTGTTCGGCGCACGGGACTTCAAGGAACATGGCGGCCAAGAATGAGAAGGTCACGCTTCACGCGGTCGAGCTCGGCAACCTCGGGGAGATGCGCCCACTTTGCGAACCCGAACTTCTCGAACAGCTTCACGCTCGGAGCGTTGTGCGCGAAGATGAAGCCCAACAGCGTGGAAAGCCCGAGGGCGGGGGCTTCCGCGAGAGAATGCGCGAGAAGCGCCGTGCCGACCCCTTGGCGATGCAACGCCGGGGCGACATACACGCTGATCTCTGCCGTGGCCGCGTAGGCGGGGCGACCGTAGAACGGCTCGAAGCTCAGCCAGCCAGCCACCGTCCCATCACGCTCGAACACGAACAGAGGATGGTGCGTCCGGTCGTGTTGGCGGAACCATTCGCGTCGAGCGTCGATCGGCACTGGCTCCGTGTCCGCAGTAGCAAGCCGTCCCGGAATCGACGAGTTGTAGATCGCGACGATGGCGGGTAGATCCTGCTCTCGGGCTTCTCGGATCATGGCTTGACTCTCGCCACGCAACGCCTTGGGCGTGAGCCGCCGGCCCTTCTCCTGGCAAGAGCGTAGGCCAATGGGTCACCCATTGGAAGGCCGGTCGGGCGCCGCCTGGTTGACTCCCAAGCGGGCTTGCTTCTAAAAGCGCACGATCAAAATGGGTAAGACGCGGCGCCCAGGCGTGAAGCACCTCACTCGGCGCCAGGCCCTGGGCTCGATGGCCAACATGGGCCTGGCCCTCGGCGGTCTCGCGAGCCCTTTGACTCTGACCAAGACCCACCCCACCCGGAGCGGGCGCGGCCGTACTCGCCCCCCGAACATTCTCGTCATCCTTTCCGATAATCATCGCTGGGACGCCATGGGCATAATGGGCCACCCCTTCGTGCGCACGCCGGCGCTCGACCGCCTGAGCCGAGAGGGGGCGCTCTTCACCAACGGCTACTGTACGACACCGCTCTGCAGCCCGGCGCGGGCGAGCTTCCTCACCGGGCTCTACGCGTACCGGCACCACGTCCTCAATAACGCCGGCCGATCGAGCTGGAGCGACGAGCACGTGAGCTTCCTCGAACTCCTGCAGGCCGCAGCGGGGTATGCCACGGCCTTCATCGGAAAGTGGCACATGCCGGGCTCCGGACTGCCCCGGCTGCGAGGGGTGGACCGCTTCGTCACCTTCACCATCCACGGCGGGCAGGGGCGCTATTTCGACTGCCCGCTCGTTGTGGACGGCAAGCGCGTCAGGTCCCATAAACGCTACATCACCGAGGAGCTCACCGACCGCGCGATCGCCTTCATTGACAAGCACCGCGCGCGCCCCTTCTGCGTCTATCTCTCCCACAAAGCCGTCCATCACCCCTGGCAGCCGCCCCCGGACCTCGAAGGGCTGTACGCGAAGCAGCCGGTCCCCCTCCCGTCCGAGGCTAACTCCTGGACCGGCTTCACCAACGGACAGATCTGGGGTGGCTTCACCCGCCCCATCCCCAGTGCGTACCGGGCCTACATGGAGACGGTCACAGCGATGGACCGGGAGATCGGCCGTCTGCTCGAGCACGTGGCCCGGCGCGGGCTCCTCGACGACACGATCGTGGTGTACACAAGCGACAACGGGTTCCTCTTCGGCGAGCACAAGCGGGTGGAGCTTCGCTGGCCCTTCGAAGAGGTCATTCGCATCCCGTTCATCGTTCGTTATCCCCAGGCGGTCGCCAAGCGCGGCCGCCGCCGGACTCAGATGGCCCTCAACATCGACCTCGCTCCCACGCTCCATGCGCTCGCGGGACTCGAGGTGCCCGAAAACATGGATGGCATGAGCCTGCTTCCAGCGCTGCGCGACCCCGGGGCTCACGGTCGCCGGGCGTGGCTCGTGGAGTACTACCGGGACTTCCCACACCGTGTACCGGCCTATCAAGGGGTCCACACCGACCGCTACCTCTACGTGGAATACCAGGAGCCATTTCCACCCACGCTGCACGACGTGCTGGCGGACCCCGAGCAGCGCCACGACCTCATGGGCACGCCGGAGGCGGCGCGCGCCGTCCCGCGCTTGCAGACCATGCTGGCAGCATTGCGAGCGGGGAAGCGGTTCGATGCCTGAGATCGCATCAGCTCGTCGATGGGCTGGCCCGGTCGCGATCCTCGCGGTCGGGCTGCTCTCGTTCGGGTTCTACAACGTCTCACCGCGGCCGGTGGCCGAGGTCCTGTTCCTACCCTACGCACTGGCCCTCCTGCTCGGTCCCATGGCGGCCTACGCATGGCAGCGCCGCTACGGGGCCCGACCTCGGAGCGCCGCGGCAGCCGCCCTCTGGGTCCCTGCCCTCTGGGTCGTCAAGGAGTGCTATGGCACATTCCTCGTTTTCGGCCTCTGGCGCACGCTTTACTACGTGGTGAACCCGCTTCATGTGGGCCTGCTCACGTGGGCCGCCACGCAGATGGCCGCAACCGAGCTGGTCTTCCGCCGGATACGCCGGGGTTTCTGGGAGCTGACGGGAGCCCCTGCTCGCATCTGCCTCGGCTTCGCCGTCCTCGGCGCCGCCGTCGTCCTAGTCACCCGGCTCTACGACTCCACCGCCGTTTTCGACGCCTACATGGCGCTCTACCGCCGCCTCTTCAGCACGTAGCAGCCTGGCCGAACGTGGCTGGCGACCGCCGAAACGACGCCGTCATCGAATGGGGTTCGTGAGCTGGCTTTTCAGACGTCCTGTGGCGTAGATCCTTGCCCCATCAAGACGAATTCTCGTTAACCGGCAAAAGCATATGGGCGCCGGCTGGGTCGGCAACCAGCGGTTCGACGCGCCCCTGTGCCTTCTCCCAGAGAACGGCAAAGCGTGCGTCGATGGCCTTTTGGAACGCCGCCGCGTCGGTAGCGCGGAAACGCGCCTGCAGCTTCAGGTAGTCCTCGACCGGGACCTGCGGCGGCAAGTGGGTGAAGCGGTAGGCCCCGCCCTCCACCTCGTAGAGGGGATGGATGCGGGTGGTGACGGCCAAGCGCGCCAGCTTGACGCCAATTTCCACCTCGTAGCCCCAGTTTACGCAACTGGCGAGCAGATGCAGGAACTTAAACCCCCGCAGGCGCGTGGCCTTCACGACCTTGGCCTTCAGGTCATCCGGGTAGGCGGCGGAAACGGTCGCCGCGTAGGTCACCCCGTGGGCCACCACGATGTCCATGATCTCCTTGTGACCCGTCCGCATGCCGGCCGGCGTGAGCTTCGTGCCGGTCCCGAGGACCGTGGAACTCGAGCTGTGATGGCCGGTGTTCATGTAGCCTTGGTTATCGTTGCACACGGCCACGATGTCGAATCCCTGAGCAGCCACGTGCGACAGACCATCCATCCCGATATCGTAAAAGGCGCCGTCGCCGCCCCAGATGAGCACTTGCACGTCGTCCCCCGCCATGCGCCGGGCCGTGACGTATCCTGCCGCCTGCCCGAAGGCACTGGGATACACACAGTGTACGGCGTGGACGCGGGTGGACGATTGCACCGAGCCCACGTACGTGCTGGCGCAGCTCGCCGGCACGAACATCGTCGTGTGCGGACCCACGGCGTCAAGGACCATGCGCAGTGCCACCGTCGAGCCGCAGCCCGGGCAGGCGCTGTGGCCGCCGTACATGATCTGCTCCTTGAACTGGGGAAAGGTCAGCATTCGCAGCGCCTCCTCATCTGATACGTGCATCCGTCGTCCGCTCTCCCGTCAGTGCACGAACCGAGGAACCGGCGGGACGGTGCCGCTGGCGATCTCCTGGTGGAGACGCTCGACCATGTGCTGATCGAAGTTCTCGCCGCCGATTCCGACGACGTAGTTGTAGAGCTTCGGGCGCGTTCCGGGCCGGTTGAACAGGCTGGCGGCGATCTCCTGGGCCCAGATGCCGCCGCGGCCCACGGTGAGGTTGCGGTCCAGGACCACGAGGTTCTCGACCTGCGGGCCGATGGCTTCGATGAGCTGCCGTTCGGGGAAGGGACGCAAGCCCAACAGCTTGATGAGTCCAACCTCGGCGCAGTCGCCGGCGCGGGCGCCCAGGTACGCGCGGACCGTGCCGGCGGTGATGCCGGATGTGATGAACACCGTCTTGGCTCGCTCACAGCGGTGCGACTCGATGAGACTGTGGCGGCGGCCGAAGACCTCCTCGAACTCCGAGAAGATGCCCGGCAGCGGCCCGTCCGGCAGACCCCGGACTTCCTTGTCGAGGCCTTCGTAGAAAGTGAAGTAATCGGCAACAGGGCGTTTCGAGGCGAAGTCGGTGGACCCAGGACCGACGGGCAGCAACGCTTGCGGCGGCACGGACGGCAGGAACCGCCGTGCCGCTTCGGCAGCCGGTAGCTCGACAGGTTCTTTCGTGTGGCTCAGGTAGAACCCGTCGCCCACCACCATGGCCGGCATGTTCACCTGCTCGCACAGCTTGTAGGCAATGAGAATGTAGTCGAGGATCTCCTGTGCCGATTCACAGTAGAACTGCAGCCAACCCGTATCGCGCATCATGAGGGCGTCGTTCTGCTGCGAGCCGAGGCTCCACGACGGCCCCTTGAGGGCCCGGCTGAAAACCCCCATGACAATCGGGAGGCGGTTGCCGGCGGCCTCCCACATCAACTCGCTCATGAGCACCAGGCCTTGCCCCGCGGTCGCCGAAAACACCCGCACGCCACCCCACGCCGCGCCTTGGACCAGTGCCAGAACGTTGTACTCCGAGTTGCCGCGCAGGGTGCGGATCTCCGGCGTTTGACAGAGAATCTCCGCCACCTCGGTCTGCGGCGTGATCGGAAACACGGCTGCCACCTTGACCCCGGCCAGCTTCGCCGCCTCCGCCATCGCTTGCGCACCGTTCATCATCCGACGCATGAGCTGCTCCTCATCCCGGCCGCAACGCTCGACCAGCCGGCGTGCTCCGTCCCGGCTTATGCCTCCCGGCGGTGGCGGGCCCACGCCGCCCTGCTGCCGCGGCGGGCGCTTCAGCAACGTCCACCTGTACCTCCCTACTACGCACCGCCATGGTCCACGACCATCGACATGGCCGCCCGCGGGCATTCCTCGACACACTGGCCGCAACCCTTGCATTGCATGTTGATGGCGAAAAACCCGTCCTCACGCTGCACCACGGCGGAGTCGGGGCAGTAGATGAAGCAGTTGCCACACACCGTACATTCTCCGCAGTGAAAGCAGCGCGCCGCTTCCTGGACCGCAACGTTCTCCGGCACCGTGGTGTTGACTTCGGCGAAGTCGGATCGCGTGTCCGCGGGCAAGTGCGGTCTCGGCAACCGATCCCGCACTGGGAAATAATCGGCATTGATGGCGCTGTACGAAACGGTGTGGCGCATGCGCGGAGGGTCCTGGCCGGCGATGAGCTGGTGATACGCGTGCATGGAGATCGCCTGAGCCGCCGCCGCTCCCAGGGTGACACGCGGCAGCCACGCCCGCCAGTCGCGCCCCCGCAGGAAACAGTCGATGCCGACTGCAGCCCGCTTCGCGCCGCCAATCGCCTGCACGACGTTGTACGATCCCGCGATGTCCCCAGCCGCGAATACCTGGGGATACACCGTCCGTCCCACTGCATTGGTACGCAGGATGCCATTCACTAGCCAGTCGGCGGGAAGCCACGGCGCGTCGAGCCGCTGGCCGATGGCGTAGACGATGTGATGACAACGCACCGCGGTGCGTTGGCCGTTCAAGACGGGCCGGCCACTTTCCAGCCGCTCGACCCCCTGCATGCCGACGACCATGCCGTTGCCGTCCGCTTCCAGCTCGACCGGCGCCCAGGCGGGGTGGAGGCGGATCTGCTCCTGCTCGGCCGCGCGGATCTCATCGGGATGTGCTGGCATGTGGTCGTGGTCTTCCAAACAGTACACACTGACCGCCTCCGCACCGAGGCGCTTCGCCGTGCGTGACACATCGATGGCCACGTCGCCACCGCCGATGACCAGCACGCGTCCCTCGAGCTGTGACAGTAGTCCTTCACTCGCCCGGTACAAGAAATCGAGCCCGGCCATCGCGGAAACCCGCTCGATCCCAGCGAGCGGCAACGGACGAGCCGCGGAGAGGCCCACGCCGATGAACACGGCGTCGTGCTCCGCCACCAACGTCTCGAACGTCAGGTCGCTGCCCACGGCCACTCCGGTGCGGAACGCGATGCCCATCTCCTCCAGCCTGTCCGCTTCTCGACCGACCAGATGACGGGGTAAGCGGTAGGGGGGGATTCCGTATCGCAACACGCCGCCGACTGCGGAACGTTTCTCGTACACGGTGACCCGATAGCCCAGCCACGCCAGGTGATAGGCGACGGTCAAGCCGGCCGGACCGCTGCCGACGACGGCGACGTGCTCGGGATGGCGGGCGAGCGGCCGGACCGTGGGGGTCTGCCCGTGATCGGCCATCGCCCGCTCGATCATGTTAATGGCAAGGGGATGGTCGTGCTGCGCCCGGTTGCACACCGGCTCGCAGGGATGGTAGCAGACCCGCCCGGTGATCGCCGGAAAGGGGCTCTCCTGGCAGAAGAGCTCCAAGGCAGCGGTGAACTGTCCGCTACGAACCAGGTTGAGCGCCCAGGCGATGTCGTGGCCTGCCGGGCACGCCACGCGGCACGGACTTGTCTTCTCGCCGAAATCATACACGGGAATCACGGTCCGTTGCGCGCTGACATCGACCTCCGAAGAGAGCCCCTTTGAATGAAACCGGATGTCACCCATCACTGACTCTCTTGAGCACGCGGACTTCCTGGAAGCCGCGCGACGCAGCGTCGACATTCACCGCCGCATCACGTGTGAAGCGCGCAGTGATCGCCCGCTGCATGACCTCGAAGGGAAAGAGGGCGCTGACCCGTGCGAACGCACCGGCCATGGTTGTGCTCACCGTCGGCACGTTGGCCTTCACGAGGCCACGTTCCCGTGCGATCCGATTGCCGTCCACATAGGCAACCACTTCGGCGACGCTCGTGAACGCATCGGGAGGAACCGCACAGTTGATCAGGACGAAGCAGCCCGGGGCGGCCTTGTCCACGACGTCCGGGGTCAGCATGTTGGGATGCAGCACCATGATCCCATCGATGTGGCTGGTCGGTAAGGCACGGTCCCCGCTGGGATCGATCTTGACCGAATAGACGAGGGGCTGCCCCATCTTGGCACCCGTGTACAGCGGCATACCCTGCACAGCACCGCCCTCGCTGAAGAGCGACGCAATGATGAGCTCGCCCGCTAGCTTCGCCCCCTGCCCTCCCCGGCCGTAAATGAGAATCGTCTTCATGCGAGTGGTCCCGCACCAACGCTCGGCGTAGCCCGCAGCTTCACTTGATCTGCGGGGTCAGGCTCGCCGCGCACAGCACCACCCCTTGCGCGGCTCTTGCTGCCCGGCTCAACCACAACAAAACCTCCGACGGCGTGCGCCAGCAAACACCGGCAGGCTTTCTTCCGTCAAGACGGAGCGGGGCATCCGGCCGGACAGCGGATTTGTACATCACATATTACATATCTGAGCCCTACCGGGCAGGCAAGAGCACGAATGGGTGTGGCGCTGGCCCGCGAACGTGTCAGGCTGCTACACGACGGGCCACACTGCCGTGAACAGGAGGCAGCCACACGCGAAATCGCGAGCCTGTGCCAACGGTGCTGTCCACGGTGATCGTTCCGCCCAGGAACATGAGCAGACGGCGCACGATGTAGAGCCCCAACCCGACGCCGCCATGCCGGCGGGTTGTCGAGCCGTCGACCTGGCGAAATGGATCGAAGATGATCGGCAGCGCCTCCGGCGAAATGCCGACGCCGGTATCTTCAACGCAGAACTCGACGCCCCTCTCACACGCCGCCGCCCTGACGATCACACATCCGTGGTCGGTGAACTTCGCCGCGTTGGTGACCAGGTTCTTCAGAACTACCTTCAACTTCAGCACATCGGTTCGCAGTGGGGGCAGGTCGGGTGCCACGTGCCACTCGAAACGGACCTCGGGCTTCTCGCGAATCTCCTCGGTCTCCGCTTTCACCGCGTCGATCAGGTGGCTGATCTGGACCTCCTGTACGTCCACCTCGACATGCCCCGTCTCAAGGCGGCTCAGGTTGAGGGTGGCGTTGATCAGATCGAGCAGCTCACGCGCACTGCGCTCCACCCGCTGCACGGGCTCCATCTGCTCAGGTGCCAGCGCGCCGAACGCCCCTTCACGCAGGAGGTCGTTATAGCCGATGATGACGTTCAAGGGCGTGCGCAGCTCATGGGACATCGTCGACACGAACTCAGACTTCAGCCGACTGGCACGCGCCAGCTCCTCCACCAGTCGGGCGTTCTCCAAGGCCAGTGACGCCAGCTGTGCGACCCCTCCGGCGATCCGCCGTTGCGTGGGTGTAAACGGCTCAGGGCTGGTGCGAACGTTGGCGACTTGGAGGCCGATGATCGCATCGCCGCGCCGCAAGGCCATGCACAGCTGCCACGACTGCCGTTGTTGTGGGGTAGAAAGCACGTCGGAGGGCGTTGTGTGTACCTCGGCCACGTCGTCGTGTTCGAGGCGCGAGAACAGGACACCCATCAGGGCGCGTGGCACCCTCACCGCTCGTGCCACCTCTTGCTCCTCAGGCGTGGCGCCGTACCCGGCCACGGGGATGAACACGTCGCCCTCCTGCTGCCACAGCAACGTATGGCTGGTGTCACAGTCGAGCACCTGGGCGCTGACCTCGCACAACCGGTCGAGCAGTGCTGGCTGGTCCAGCGCCGAGATCAGCGCCTGGCCCACGCGCGCCAGTGCGCCGTAAATTTTCACTTGCTCCCGCACCGACTGCTCGGCTCGGAGGCGGGCAACCGCCTCCGCCAGCACGTTTGCCACCCCTTGGAGGAAGTGAACATCGTCAACCGTGAAGGTCCTCCGGTGCCGGGTGTGGGCACCGAGGACGCCGAACGGCTGTTCCTGCCCCTGAATGATCACGCTCATGCCCGCGACCACTCCGTGGTCGCAGAGTAAGGGCGGCCCGCTGAAGCGCGATTCGCTTCGGAAGTCCGTGACAATCACTGGCCCGTTGCTCCGTATTGTGTACCCGGCCTGTGAATCGGTCTCCGCGCTCACCGTGGCGTGGCCTACCAGCCCCTCGTTCCATCCTACGCCCGCCCGCAGCCGCAGCTCGCTGCCACCGGGCAAGAGTTCGAGAACCTTCGCATATTCCACCCCCAGGGTAGTGGCAACGACCCTCACTGCATGCTCCATGAGGACGGAAAGGTCTGAATTGGCTAACGCGTACTGCCCCAGCTCGGCCACCACGGCCTGCTGACTCGTCCGCACCCGCAGGTTTTCATCAACCCGCCTGCGCTCGCTGATTTCGCGGCGGAGCTCAGCGCTCGCGCGAGCCAGCTCCGCCTCTTGACGAAAGAGGTTGCGCCGAAACCGCTCATCCGACAGGGCACCGGCCACCGTGACGCTGCCGATGAATGCCAACCCAATTACGTTCAACCCGATCGGCGTGATCGC
This sequence comes from Binatia bacterium, assembly GCA_046757585.1. Taxonomy (GTDB): domain Bacteria; phylum Desulfobacterota; class Binatia; order HRBIN30; family HRBIN30; genus JBHHYR01. The sequence goes on from JBHHYR010000037.1 coordinate 10,876, forward strand.
ACCCACGCCCAGGCCAATCGCCCCGCAATACATCGCCAGACTGGCACCCACCACTACCAGCTGGCGCTGGCCTCCCCAGGGAAAGAGCACCATCGTACCGACGATCAAGTAGCTCAGCGCCAGTCCCAGGATCTCCAGCTCGCCGGACACCACGATGTGGTAGCTGGTGACCAGCACGACCAGGCCGATGACCGTGAGAACCGTCATGTTGACGCAGCGCCTGGGCCGCGCCTGCGCCCGGCGGGCGAACACGAGACCCAGTCCACACAAGAAGGCTTCGAGCCCGTAAATGATTGCATAGACGGTCGAGCGGCCCGGGTGGGCGTGGTCCTCGACGATCCACGCGAAGGCGAAACTCAGCAGGAAGCCTACGATTGCAAAGGGCAGGCGCGCCGTAACGATGTGGGCGATCTGGGCAGGATACCCGTGATCGAGGTCTACCGTACCCTGGCGAGCACGTATCGCACCCTCCCCTATTCCATGCATTCGCTGGCCCGCACCTGGCTCTTGCGTCACAGATTGCAGATTGCAAAGAATACGCCAAGGTGCAGCGGGTACAGCGGTCGGTGGTGAAGCCCGCCGCCCGGCAGGCATGGTCGCTCACAATCCCAGCTTGCGGTGCAAAAATGGCCGGACGCCCGGGAGAACTCCTCTGGCAATACCGTAGCTGCGGGGTGATCTGTCTACCGACGGCTCAACGAGCGTCGCTCTCCGGGGGCAGCGCGCGAACGGTGACGTGCAGAGGAAAGCGTTGTGCCCGGACGAACTCGCGCACGTTGATGCCGGCCGGCAGCGCCCAGCTGACCGAACGCAAGTGGTGCGCCCCAGCCCGAACCTTTCCCCACTGGTCGAGCTGATAACCGATGCCGGGCTCCTGGCCGGGATATCCTTCCGGGGGAGCGGGCCGGCTGTCTTCGCGGTACAGTAGCCGGCGTCGCACGCTGGCAAGCGACGGGCTGACGTCCATTGTCTGCAGCAGGGTCAGATGGGGACCCTCCAGGGCAAACCAAGACGCTGGCAACTGGTTGAGAGCGGCTTTTTCGGCAGTCATCCGGCCGTTGATTGCAATTGGGCGAGCAAGCCCGGGCACCAGCAGCAACCAGCCTTTGAGGTCCCGGAAATCAAGGATCGTTCGGATCACGATGCTACCGAAGAAATACGTGGGCGGGAAGTTCAGGTACAAAGCGACCGGCAACTCGGCGAAGTCGCGATAGAAATACGTGTACGAACCAAACGTGGGAGAGCGGATACCCCAGCCGATGCGTACCCGCTGCCGCTGGCGTCGGATGACACGGATCGGCCCTTGCCCCCAGGCGACGAACTCGGTCAGCAGATCGTCTTCGGTGCGTGAGAAATGCAGCAGACCCCAGAGAAAGGCAGCCGTCGCACGCACCTTGAAGCGGTCGAGCAGGTTTCCGCCAACCGCGCCGTCACGTGCTCGGATTCCCAGATAAGCAGGCGTACCATTACGGAACCCGAGGGTCACATGCGCCCCCTGTACCCGATCGGTTGCGGGATCGTAGTCGACATACGAGGTGGGAGCGCGTGGAGCCGGCGTGTCGAACCCGAGCAGATACGCCCACCGCGTCGAACCGGTTAGCGGGTCGTGAACCGAGACCTCCGCCACCGGCAGGCCGTGAGGCAGGTCCGCAGTGGGTACGCGTGTCCCTGCATCCATGGCCATGAAGAGCAGCACGTCGTTATCATCCAACACGGCGCGGGGTGTGTCGAAGTTGGGCTGCGGCCCTCGCTCGAGCACCCATTGGCCCTCGGCATCGCGCTCATCGATCTGGAATGGGATGGGCTGCCAGCCGTGGTGCGCACCGGCGCCCACACTGCGCCGCGCCACCAGGGCAAGGCGATTGATCGGATAGCCAGCGAGCCTGGCGATATCCGTACCAGGGATTTTCACCACCTCAGCAAGGCGCACCGACGTGGCGGCGGCAGGCAACGCCACCAGCACGGGTAGGTTCAACAGCAGCGTAAGCCACGTTGCCAGCAGTATTCGGCGGTCATGAGCCGGCACAGGTGAGAAATGGCTTGACAATGGAAGGAACCCTCACATATGGAAACCGGTGTGCCGGCCTGCCGGCTGCCCGTTACTCAGTGCACGCAATGGAAAGTGAAGTGAGAGGAGGTCCTCATGGTGCGAATGTGGCTGAGGGCTTGGCCGGTCGTGTGCCTCGTGGTTGTCATCCTTGGTACGTGGCGGGCCCAGAGCAACGCCATCTCCATTGACAAGAATGGAGAAATCAGGTTCGGGGTCAGAGCGTACACCAACGCTCGTCTGGGCACCCAGCACACGCATGACGGCGTTCTCATCCCGACGACGGGGAGACATCTCACCTCGGTGAGCGGAACCTTCCCGCAGTCGTCGGCTGGGCATCTGCGGCAGAACCGGTACTTTATCGAAGCCGAACTCAACCATGACCTTACTCGCCTGTTGCGGGAGGGTGTAGGGCCGCTGGCTCTTCTCAACTATCTGCCGTTCAAGATCAAGCGGTTGAGCTACCACGTCACGTTTCGCGGCGAGGGTGACGGCATCTTCGACTTCGGCCCCAAAGAGTTCAGCACGGCGCGGGAGTTCGAGAAGGTGCGCGAAGCCTTGCCTCCGCTGTCGCTGATTGCAAACAACCAGCAAGCCTTCGTCGATGTGTTCGGCGCTCGGCACACCCTCCGCAAGCTCGCCTCGGATCGGGAGCGATTGTTCCAGGCGTTCGTCCAAGCTTCAGTGGGCAATTTGTTTCTCCGGGTCGGCCGGCAGGTGCTGTCCTGGGGCGAGACGGACGGGTTCCAGCTCCTCGACCACATCAACCCACTGGACAATGGCTTTGGCGGCTTCCTGATCGCGCTCGATGAGCGGCGTGTGCCCCTGGATATGGCCCTTGCCAATTACTACTTCGGCAGCTTGGGCCCCTTCTCTGAGATGTTCCTCGAAGGCTATCTGGCCATTGACAACAAGGTCGGTTTCTTTCCCGGCACACCAGCGGGCTCACCCTGGGCGTTGCCGAGCCTGGGGGCGCCAACGAACGTCAGCCGAACCATTCTCGACCAGCCTGCGCGGACCTTGACGAACGCCACAGGTGGTTTTCGCTTCGTCTTCAACGCTCTGGATGCGACGTTTAGCATCGCACACTACTACACGCACTTCGATACCCCGGCCGTGCAAGTCTTCACGAACCCGAACTTGCCTGGTAGTGGCACGACAAAGGGGCTGTTGAGCGCCTTCGACGACGGGCAGCCGTGCCCCAGCCTGAGCGACCCGACGAAGCCGGATCCCTCGCGACGACACTGTGGGGCCCCAACCCGGATCGTGGCGACGGCCCCTAGGGTCCAGGTGACGGGGGGCAGCGTCACCTTCGCGGTCCCGCAGTTCTACAGCATCGTGCGCGGCGAGATTGCCTACTTCAAGGATGAGCCCGCGTTCACTCAGGGGCAGCTCGATCCGTTCATCTTCAACCCCCTGCGGCGCACGAAGAATTCAAAGACCACGGGAGGCCGGCGCCTGCGCGACTCGATCAATGCTGTGATCGGGATCGACAAGAACCAGTGGATCCGTGCGCTGAACTCCCACCAGACGTTTCTCTTCTCGACGCAATTCTTCTACAAGCACATCAACAACGCGGCAGGCCGGAAGATTTTCAGACCGGACGGCTCGATCAATCCCGACCGGGAGGTGTTGCCGATCATTTTCGATCTGCGTGACGTCTTTCTGCGCGGGTCCAACGTCGGACGGCTGGAGCCGATCTTTATCCGGCAACCCGCCAACCAGTACCTGCAAACCTTGTTCGTCGGCACCTCGTACCGCAGCGGGACGATCAATCCGGGCTTCACGCTGTTCTATGACTGGGGCGGTGCGTTTCTGTACCAGCCCTCGGTCACCTTCATTCGGGATCCCTTCCGGCTCACCATCGATTTCAGTATCCTCGATTCGCACATCTTCAAAGGTGGCAGTGGCGTGAGCCTCTTCAAGGATCGTGACAATGTCCAGTTCAAGTTCGAATATGATCTTTAGGTGGCGCCCCTCGCGGGCCCGGCCTGGAACTTTTCGCCCCGGTGCGGTTGTTGTAGTCGGTAGCTCTAGCACCCAGGGGACAGGTGAGTAATCCGTGAGGCGTTTCCTCTGCGCGATCGCAGTTGCCATCTCGGCCGTGACGTTGGCGCGGCCCAGCCGCGCCGGGGAGCGAGTGTCCGCCGCGGTCTTGCGGCAGAACCTCTTCTCGGCCTGCTTTCAGAACGACCAAGAGGGGTGGGTGGTCGGTGATCTCGGACGGATCTTTCACACGACCGATGGCGCCAAGACCTGGCACATTCAGAGCGCGGGCAACGCCACACGCTCATTCGTGAGCCTCGCCTGTCCCGACGAAGGGGACCTCTGGGCCGCGGGGCAGGCAGGCGAGATTGCACACTCGGCTGACGCTGGCACGACCTGGACGTTGCAGCGCAGTAGCACCAACCGCCAGCTCCTGGGCGTGGCGTTTGGCAATCGCCAGCGTGGCCTCGCGGTCGGTGATTTCGGCGTGATGCTGCGCACCGGGGACGGAGGAGCCACGTGGGCCAAAGTGCCATTCCCGCAAGGCGTCACGCTGCCTCCGGACGTAGCCGAAGTCGTCGATCCGGGCGATGTGGTCCTGTACGCCGTGTCCTTTGCTGATCCTGAGCATGCGTGGATCGTCGGTGAATTCGGTGTCATCCTCGCGTCCAGTGACGGTGGCCTCACCTGGCACGCGCAGGACAGTCCCGTGCAGACCAGCCTGTTCGGCGTATTCTTTGCCGACCAGCAGCGAGGCTGGGCCGTTGGCCTCGAAGCGACCCTGCTGCAGACGACCGACGGGGGGAGAACCTGGCGTAAGGTGCATGTCGAGTCGCCGTACGGCTTCGCGCTCGCGCTCTACGGCGTCCAGGTCCGCGGCAACTATGGTTGGGCGGTGGGCAACAGTGGATTCCTGCTGAACAGCAAGGATGCGGGTGCGACGTGGCAACTGGTCAACGTGCCAGTGCAGCTGCGCAGCAGTTGGTTTCGGGACATGAGTTTGCTACCGGACGGGCGCGGCTACATCGTGGGCGCGAAGGGCCTGGTGCTGGCGGCGGACCGCGACCGCTTCACCCCCTCGAAGGTCCGCTTCTAGCGATGGCGGCCGCAGGCCTCTCAGTATGATTCCGCAGCGATGGATTGAAGCCTACCTCCGGTTTCTGTTGCGCCATCGCGGCGCGGTGACCGTCTTCGTCGCCCTGCTGACCACCTTCTTCGCATTCTCACTCAAAAACATCCGACTGCACACCGACTTTTTCGACTTCTACCCCCGCCGGCATCCTTACATCCGCTTTTACAACGAGTTCCGGAAGATGTTCGGCACTGCCAACATCATGAACGTGATCCTGGAAGTGAAAAAGGGGGACATTTATAACCCGGACACGCTGCAGAAGCTTGATCGGATCACGAAGTTCATGATCAACACCAAGGGCGTCGTCCCCTATCAGATTCTCTCCATCGCGCACCCGGCAGTGAATAGCCCCATGGTCCGCCAGGGGGCCGTCCAGGTTCGGCCAGTCTTTTATCCCGGCGTACCCAAAACCCAGGCGGATGCGGACCGGGTTCGGTTTCGGGTGTACGCGAACCCCAACATCCGCGGGCTGTACGTCGCCAACGACGACACGGCAGCCGTGGTCAACGTGGGCTTCTGGGAAGAAGCGTTAGATTTCCGGTACTTGTACGACCGGATGATGGAGCTGAAGCGGAGCGAGGAAGACGCCAACCACACGATCTACATTACCGGGTTTCCCTGGCTGTACACGTCGGTGCTGCAGTACGCCGACCAGCTCTTCTACGTCTTCGGGCTCACCACCATATCGTTGGCATTTCTGCTGTACGCCTATTTCCGCACGTGGACGGGGATCTGGGTGCCGATTTTCTCCGGCCTCCTCTCAAGTGTGTGGGGGTTGGGGATCGCGGCCCTCCTCGGGTTCAATCTCGATCCGCTGGTGCTCGTCATCCCGATCTTCCTGACTGCCCGGGCGCTGAGTCATTCCGTCCAATCGATGAACCGGTACCATGAAGAGTTCTACCGGCTCAACGACAAGCACCAGGCGATCGTGATCTCCTATTCCCATCTGTTCGCGCCCGCCATCGCCTCCATTGTCACCGATGGGATCGGCTTGTTGATCGTGGCGGTCGCCCCGATCCCGTTGATCCAGAAGGTGGCGATCTTCGCCAGCTTCTGGGTGGTTTCGATCTTCATCAGCGTCGTCACCCTGCATCCGATCATCTTGTCGTACATCAACCCGCCACCGCCCCCGACACCGCGGGCCGAAAAGCGCAAACCGCTGCCCATCGGGATCGCGACAGCCCTGCTCGGAGTAGTGGCAATGGCGGCCGCCGCACTCAATTACTGGGCCATCTTATCGGGGTTCTGGGCGTTTCTTGCGACCACACCTTTTCTCGGGTGGTATTGGCTGGCGTACTCCGAACGGATCTATCCCGCGTTTACCCAGCTCGTGATTCAAGCCAGCGAGGGCGCACGGCGCTGGGCGGTCATTGGGCTGACCGTGGCCCTCTACCTCCTGCTGCCAATGTGGGGCTGGACACTGAAAGTTGGAGACATGACGCCCGGGGCCGCGCTTCTGTTCCAGAGCCATCCCTATAACATCGCGCACAATAAGCTGAACCAGAAGTTCATCGGAGGCAGTCAACTCATCGTCATTGCGGACACCCTCAAGCCTGACGGGGTCAAGGGAGCGGGCGCGTTGACCGCGATGGACGAAATGGCCGACCACATGCAGTCGGCCAAGGGCGCCAGCGGCTCGGTGACCATCGTGTCGGTGGTCAAGCAGCTCGAGCGCCTGCAGCACGAGGGTGACCCCAAATGGGGTCTGGTGCCGACCAATCCGAGGGAAATCGGCCAGATCATCTACACCTTCACCAACAACGCCGCGGTTGGCTCCTTGAACTTCTTCATGGATCCCAGCGCGCGTTACGGCTCGATTATCACCTTCTTCCGTGAACATTCCCATGATACCATCATGGACGCGATCGCATGGGCGAAGGACTTCGGGGACAACTACACGGGCGGCGACGTCCGGTTCCGTTACGCCGGCGGTCTTTTCGGCATCCTGGCCGCCGTCAACGAAGCTGTGGAGAACTCCTACTGGCTCAGCCTCGGCATGATTTTCGCCGTGGTTTACTTCTGCCTCTACCTCACCTACGGTTCCTGGTATGCGTCGTTCATTCTGATGATCCCGGTCGTCCTTTCGCAGCTTGCAGCTGAAGCGTTGATGGTGGTCCTTCATATCGACCTCAACGTCAACTCGCTGCCGATTGCCGCCGCCGGGGCGGGCGTGGGGGTCGACTACGGTATCTACCACTTCAGCCGCATGATCGATACGTACGACGAGATCGGCAAGCTTGATGAAGCCGTCGACTACGCCACCGCCACGACGGGGAAGGCCATCATCTTCACGGCCAGCACGATGATCGCCGGAACGATCTTCTGGTGGTTTTCGGATTTGAAGTTCCAGGCCGAAATGGGATTCCTGCTCGCCTTGCTGATGATCTTCAATACCTTTGGCGGTCTGGTGGTTGTACCGGCGTTCGTAAAAGCCCTGCGGCCCGGCTTTCTGGTGAAGCGCAAACCAAGGGCAGTGGTCACGGGGCACAAACCGGCAGTGGTCAGTTACGGAGGCTGAACGGCCGGACGATGCGACGATTGTCGTCGAGGAGGTGTTTTTCATATGACAGTACACAGACAGGCCACTGTGTGGCGGGCCGTGTGCCTATGCGTCCTAACCTGCATGCTCACCAGCGGGCCAGTGCACGCGGAGGACAACGGGAACAAACCGTGGATCCTCGACAGCAACAACTGGCAGCTGGGAAAGGGCCTCTTGCCAGAAGTGATTCTGAACCGGGTCAAGAGCGGTGACTACCATTATCGCGTGGTCCCGGTTGATCCGGACAAGTTTAAGCAGAACTACTCCAAGAAGTTCTGGGAAGCTAGCGAAGCCAACGCCGGCAAGTACGACGTTGACGCGGCAACGTGTGGCCTGAAGGACCTGAAGACGGGGAAGATCCCCGACTTCTATTTCGGCTATCCGTTCCCAAAGATCGACCCGAAAGACCCGAACGCCGCTTGCAAGATGGCCTGGAACTTCACCGCCGCCAACGAGATGGGCAACGGGCAGGGTGCTACTTTCACCCTCAACGGTGTCGACGGCACCGGCGAGTTCAAACGCATCAAGCTCTGGCTGCACGTCAACTCGTATATGGGCCGTTCCGCCGGGCCGATTCCGAACCCGGACAACCTCCGGGATGTGAGCATGTCCAACGTCTTGGAACCGCAGGACGTTGACGGAGTAGGTGGTTTGACCAAGCGCCTCAACGACTGGACCTCGCAGGACCAGGCATGGTTTTACGTACCCGCCACGCGGCGCGTCCGTCGCGTGAATGCGGCGACGCGTTCTGACCCGGTAGCCGGCCTGGACATCTTCGCCGATGATCTCAACTGCTATGGCGGGAAGGTCGAGTACTACAAATGGAAACTGCTTGGCGAAGGCAACGTCCTGGCGCCGGTCCTACGCCCCTATCCCCTGCCCCAAAAGAAGGTAAGTCCGACCCGATGGACAGTCGAGATTCCGTACTTCAAGGCGGCTTACGAAACGCCAGGTGCGAAGGGCGCCCCCTGGCTCATTGTGGAGAACCTCCAGATGATTCCCCGCCCCGTGTGGATCATTGAAGGAGAATCACAAGATCCATACTACAATTTCGGCAAGGTCATCATGTACATGGACAAGGACATGTATCGCATTTGGTGGAAGCTGGTGCACAATCGCGCCGGCGAGTATTTCTACAACGCGATGTGCGCCTACCACTGGTCGAAGAACGCTGATGGGACGTTCACGACCGTCACGCCCAACATGGTCGTGGGCGTGAACGACAAAACCAACCGTTCGGCGCTCGGGGGACGTTACAGCTCACAGTTCATCGAAACCAATTTCGAGAATGATTACTTCACGCTGCATCACCTGACTCACATGTCCGATTGACTGCACCCTGGACGCCGCAGGCGGGGACGAAGAACGGGGCGGGACGAGCGACTCCCCCCGTTCCGCCGCTGTACTGGTTCACTGCCGCGAGCAGCGCCGCCTGCGTATCGAGCGGCCCCCGCCGGCACCTCCAGACCGATCAGTACGGCAGGCCGCGGCGGCGTTAGTCGCGCTGCCGGAATTCCTGCCGCAGCCAGCGAGCAATCCAGCCCTCATTCTCACGCCGTGCCAGCTCCTGCAACTCGCCCTCACCGAGCCATATGCCATGGCAGACGGGGCATTCATCGACCGACACGTCGTGCAGGCTGCGTTCCTGCAACTGGGTGCCGCATTGTGGGCACCGTCCGAGCCCCTGCTTGGCGCCGCCTTCCTTGTAACGCAGCTTCTCGAGGAGCTCGCGATCGCGTTTCGCAAAGTACTGGTCTTCCCGTGCGCGCTCTGCGTCACGCAACTTGTTCCCGAAACGATCCTTTTCATCCGGGTTCATCACGGCTCTCCCCTCTCCCGATCCTTGTACACAGCACGCGTCACCCTCCGCTTGCGTCGGTCCTGGCGGGCTTCGCCTCCGTTCAACGTCAAGGTAGCGGCCGCTTCTCCGGTTTGTCAACGTGGCTCTGCGCCGTTGTCACGCGTCCCAGGCGCCGCCAGGGACCCGCGGGGGTTGTCTTCACGCTCGCGATGGTTATTGTCGTAACGGAACGGAGAACTGATGAACATCAATCGCTTCACAGAAAAGTCGCAAGCGGCGCTGCACGAGGCCCAATCGATCGCCACGCGCCGGAGCCATCAGGGAGTTGACGTCGAGCACCTGTTGCTGGCGATCGTTGAGCAGCCAGATGGTCTGGCGCCGGCGGTCTTGCAGGCAGGGGGCGGCGACGTGGCACGTTTGCGGAAACGGCTGGGTGAGGAACTGCAGCGCCTTCCGCAAGTCTCCGGGCCCACTGGTGTACCCGAACAGATTTACGTCACGCAACGACTCAGCCGGGTTCTCACCCGCGCCGAAAACGAAGCGGCGGCCCTCCAGGACGAGTACGTCAGTATTGAGCACCTGCTGCTCGCCATCCTCGAGGAGCCGGGTAGCGCCGGGAAGCTGCTCCGCGAGCAAGGTCTGTCCCGCGAGGCCCTGATGGCTGCCTTGCAGAAAATTCGCGGTGGACAGCGGGTCACCAGCCCGACGCCTGAGACGACTTACCAGGCACTGGAACGCTACGGGCGTGATCTCACCAAACTGGCCGCACAGGGAAAGCTCGATCCGGTCATCGGACGCGATGACGAGATTCGCCGTGTCATCCAAGTTCTTTCGCGTCGGACCAAGAATAACCCGGTTCTGATCGGGGAACCCGGGGTCGGCAAGACTGCCATTGTCGAGGGGCTCGCGCAGCGCGTGGTGCGCAAAGACGTCCCCGAGGGGCTCAAGGAGCGGCGCGTGGTGGCGTTGGACATGGGTGCCGTGGTCGCCGGCGCCAAGTTTCGCGGCGAGTTCGAGGAGCGTCTGAAGGCCGTCCTCAAGGAAGTGCAGGACGCTGGCGGCGCGGTCATCCTCTTCATCGACGAGTTGCACACCGTGGTGGGCGCGGGGGCTGCGGAGGGAGCCATGGACGCCAGCAACCTCCTGAAACCCATGTTGGCACGCGGCGACCTGCACTGCATTGGTGCCACGACGCTCGACGAGTACCGCAAGCACATCGAGAAGGACGCCGCGCTGGAACGCCGTTTCCAACCGGTGATGGTCGACCAGCCGTCGGTTGAAGATACGATCTCGATCCTCCGAGGGCTGCGTGAGCGCTACGAGGTGCACCACGGGGTCCGTATCAAAGATGCAGCGCTGGTCACCGCCGCTGTCCTCTCACAGCGCTATATTTCAGACCGCTTCTTACCCGACAAGGCCATCGACCTCGTCGACGAGGCCGCCGCAAAACTGCGCACCGAAATCGATTCGATGCCAACCGAACTGGACGACGTCTCACGCCGTGTCATGCAGTTGGAGATCGAACGGGAAGCGCTCAAAAAGGAAACCGACGCCGCCTCACGGCACCGCCTGCAGAAACTGGAAAAGGACCTCAGCAACCTGCGTGCGGATGCGGCCGCCTTGCGGGCCCGCTGGGAGGTGGAAAAGGACGCGATCGGCCGCCTGCGCGAGCTGCGGCGGCGCATCGAGGAGACCAAGGTCGACATCGAGAAGGCCGAACGGCAGTACGACCTGAACCGCGTGGCCGAACTCAGGTACGGTACCTTGGCACAATTGGAGCGTCAGTTGGCCGGCGAGGAAGAGGACTTGGCGAAGAAGGAAGGGACCAGCCGACTCATCAAGGAAGAGGTTGACGAGGACGACGTCGCCGAGGTGGTAGCACGGTGGACGGGCATCCCGGTCAGCAAGCTCCTGGAAGGAGAAATGGAGAAGCTCCTGCATCTCGAGGAGCACTTGCACAAGCGCGTGGTTGGGCAGGATGAGGCCGTCACGGCAGTCGCCGATGCGGTCATTCGAGCCCGGGCCGGTATCAAAGACCCCAATCGACCCATCGGGTCGTTCATCTTCCTCGGCCCCACCGGTGTAGGTAAAACCGAGCTGGGCCGTGCCCTCGCCCAGTTCCTGTTCGACGATGAGGCGGCCATGGTGCGTATCGACATGTCCGAGTACATGGAGAAGCACACCGTCGCACGCTTGATCGGCGCCCCCCCGGGTTACGTCGGCTACGAAGAAGGCGGACAGTTGACCGAGGCCGTGCGGCGCCGGCCGTACTCGGTGGTGCTCTTCGACGAAATCGAGAAGGCGCATCACGACGTGTTCAACACCATGCTCCAGATCCTCGATGACGGACGCCTCACGGATGGCCACGGCCGCACGGTGGATTTCAAGAACACCGTCGTCATCATGACCTCGAACGTCGGCAGCCAACTGATTCTAGGGTCCCGCGCCGCAGGGGGCGCTCAGGCCTACGAACGCATGAAGGCTGACGTCCTGGACGCGTTGCGCGAGCACTTTCGACCGGAGTTTCTCAACCGCGTCGACGAAGTCGTGGTGTTTCACAGCCTAACGTTGCCCCAGCTGAAACAGATCGTCGTCATTCAGCTCGACCGCCTGCGGGCCCGCCTGGCTGAGCGCAAGATCGAGATCGAGTTGACCGACGCGGCGCTCGAACACTTCGCCCGCACCGGTTTCGACCCGGTTTACGGGGCACGGCCGCTCAAACGGCTCCTACAGAAGGAGCTGGAGACTGCCCTTGGCCGCAAGCTGATTGCGGGGGAGCTGCACACAACACGCGCGTTGTGGTGGACTACCGCGGCGACGCACTCGTCTTCACCAGTGTCCCGCTGGCGGAAGCCGCGTGACACCTCCGGGCCGGTAGCCACCAGAAATGGCCGCCGCCCGGCGCTCCCGCACGGGTTCACGCACGGAGCAGCCGCAGGGCCATCTGCGCCAGTCGGGGGACGAAGCGCGGACGCAGCAAGGCTGCGTCGTACAGACCCAGCCGCCTCTCATTCTCACGGACACATACGTCGAGAAAAGCGCGAATCGAGAAATCGCCTATCGAGCCGTGGCTCTTCATCGTGAAATTGTCCTGCTCCGTGGCCCCGAAATCGAACGCCGTGCGCAGGCGGCTGGAGACCTGCAAGCTGACGGCGAAGGCGCGCCGAATGTCCAGCAACGATCGAAGATCCCTCGGGAGGGAGGCGCGCCGGTAAGCGATCCAGTTCACAAAAAAGAGCACGTGCCGGGCTTCTTCTTGCATCACTGGGTCAAAGAGGCTCACCAGTGCAGGGGGGAAGAAGCCGGAATCGCGCGCCAGTGCGAACAGGCCAAAGGCAAAGAAGGCGTCGAAGCACTCACCGTATTCCGTTCGAATGAACGCCCAGGTTGGGTCCGCTTCGTCCGCTGGCACGTCGGGCTGGTGCACGGGAATGTCGTACCGCCGCGTCAAGCGCTCCAACAGTGCGGCGTGTCGCCCTTCCTCGAACCCCTGCAGCGCGATCGCCTCACGGATGAGCGGGTCGGGCTCCAGTTCACCCATCCGCTGCACCTTGCGGGCCGTTTGCCGCTCCGTGTTCACCGCCTCATCCCAGATCGGCAGGCTAGCCAGACGGGCCTGGCTCTCCGCGTCGATCTCAGGCCAGCTGATGTCGGACGGTCGGTAGCTGTCGTGCGTATCGATGAAAGTACGGCAGAACAGCTGCTTGTGCGCCTCACTGCCAACGACTGCGGTCGCCATCGCTCATCCCACCTCCGGTCTCACGCGTCTTTGAGAACTCTGCAGCACGCTGGGCGGGTAGCATCGCGCCAAGGCGCACGCTGTATCAGACCTCGCCTAGCGGCCAGTGGCACTTTGGCGCCGGACGGGGCTCGCGAGCAGCACGCGAAGGTCCT
>JBHHYR010000038.1:0-24130 GCA_046757585.1 Binatia bacterium
CTTGCCGACAACGCGCAGTACTGGATCGGCAGTTGCTATTATGGGCAGCGCGACTACAATCGGGCTATCATCGAGTTGAACGAGGTGCTGCTGAAATACCCGAGAGCTGACAAGGTGCCGGGGGCGCTGCTGATGCTGGCCGACGCCTTCGCCGACTCGGGAGACAAGATTGACGCCCGGCTCATTCTCCAGAAGTTGATCAGTGACCATCCGCGCTCGGCGGAAGCCGAACGAGGCCGACGGGCCTTGCAGTCCCTCGGCGAATAGCTGGCGGGTGGGCTGCGCCGCGAGCGCGCGCGTGACAGACCATGCTGCTGCTCCGTTCCCTGGAGCGGGTCGGACGTCGCTTCACTGCGCCGGTCGTGACCCTGGGGAATTTCGACGGTGTGCACCGGGGACACCAGACGATCTTCGGCCGGGTGGTCGCGCGCGCACGCACGCAGTGCGGCCAGGCCGTAGTGCTGACGTTCCATCCGCATCCGGCCGCCGTGTTGGCGCCCGACCGTGCGCCCAGGCTGATCACCGACTGGCACACGCGGATCGAGCGCATCGGCGCTCTGGGCGTGGATGCCGTGATCGTCCAACACTTCACCCGGGCGTTCGCGGAAATCACGGCCGAGGACTTCGTGCGGCGTTTCTTGGTCGGTGGCTTGGGCGTGCGCGCCGTCGTGGTCGGGCACCGCGTCAGTTTCGGACACGAGCGGGGCGGGGGAGCCGAGACGTTGCGCCAGTTGGGGGCGGCGCACGGTTTCGCGGTCGAGGTGATCGGACCAGTCGAGGTTGACGGGCTCGTGGTCAGCAGCAGCGCGATCCGGCGAGCAATCGGAGCAGGGGACTTGCGTCGGGCGCAGCAGCTGCTCGGCCGCCCGCCGAGTGTGTCGGGTCGCGTGGTCCACGGCCATCACCGCGGCAAGGCGCTTGGCTTTCCGACGGCCAACCTGCGCCTCAGGGGCGTGGTCCTCCCCCCCGACGGCGTTTACGCGGTCCGCGCCCGGGTGCAGGGCAGTCTGCAGCCAGGCATCGCCAACCTTGGATTCAACCCGACCTTCCAGGACCATACGCGCGGCTTGGAGGTGCATCTGTTCGATGTCGACACGCACCTCTACGGCCAACGAATTGAAGTGTGCTTTGTGGAACGGTTGCGTGGCGAAGTGCGATTTCCCAACGCGCAGGCGCTGGCGTCTCAGATTGCCACAGACGTTGCCGCCGCCCGGCGCATCCTGGGGGTGTCGAGAGCATCGTGAGCGCGGGCGAACGCATCACGGTGGGCGCGCGCGCCGCTGGGCGGCGCTTGGATCAGTACCTGACGAGCCAGGGCAAGTGGGGGTCGCGTGCGCAGGTGCAGCGCCTGATCGCGGCAGGCTCCGTGCAGCTCGAGGGCCGGCGGGCCAAGGCCGCCACGCTGCTGCGGTGCGGCCAGACCATCGACGTTCGCGCCGTGTCCCCGCCGGTGCCGATCAGCGTTGAGGCCGAACCAATTCCGCTGGATGTCCTCTACGAAGACGACGCCTTGCTTGTCATCAACAAGCCGCCCGGTCTCGTGGTGCACCCTGCTCCCGGGCATTGGCGGGGGACGCTGGTGAGTGCGTTGCTGCACCACTGGCAGGGGCCCCTGCCGGGGCTCGATCCGGCCCGGCCGGGTATCGTGCACCGTCTCGACAAAGACACGTCAGGCGTGTTGGTCGTCGCCAAGGATGCGGACACACTGGCTGCACTTGGGGTGCAGTTTCGGCGGCGGGAGGTGGAGAAACAGTACCTCGCCTTCGTGTGGGGCCGCGTGCGCCAGCAGAGCGGGACGATCGCCGAGCCGATTGGTCGCAACCCGGTCCACCGGAAGCGTATGGCAGTGCGAGCCGGCGGGCGTGAAGCTCTCACGTCCTTCGACGTCGTGGAACGGCTGGAGGGGGTGACCGTCGTCCGCTTGTTCCCGAAAACGGGCCGCACGCATCAGCTGCGGGTGCACCTGGCTGCGATCGGTCATCCGATCGTCGGCGACAAGGTGTATGGCGGCGGACGCCATCGTACTGGTCAGGTGCGGGTGCCGCGCCAGGCTCTGCATGCGGAGAAGATCACGCTGCGCCACCCACGCACGCAGGTCCGGGTCAGTTTCGTTGCCCCGCTAGCCGGCGACCTGGTCGCACTGCGGCAGTGCTGGGCGCGTGCAGCTTGACAATGTACACGGGGTTCACTAGCGTGAGATGTCAGAGTACGCGAAGAGCGTGCCAGGTTCGCCACCTCGGGGCGGCCAGTTTGCCACGCTGCGAAATCCTGAACAACGACTGTCGAGAGAGAGGGTAGATGTATGGCCGACGAAGCCGTCGGGAGAAACAAGCAGACCGCTGCGAGCGGTACGCGCGTGGAGCGCCGCCGCCGCAATAGTGACGATGCGGACGAAACCGCTCGTGCGCGGGCGAAAACCGAGCCCGCGGCGGGGCCCGCGGTTGAGGAACCCCCGGTGAAAGACGGGGCGCTCAACCTCAAGGCGCTCAAGGGTAAGAAGATCAGCGAGCTGGCGCGCCTTGCGAAGAACTTCAACGTTGACGGCGCTTCCAACATGCGCAAGCAGGAGCTGATCTTTGCGATCCTCGGCGCGCAGACCGAGCAAAACGGGTTCGTCTACGGCGAAGGGGTGCTCGAGATTCTCCCCGACGGGTTCGGATTCCTGCGCGCCCCCGATTACAACTACCTTCCCGGCCCCGACGACATCTATATCTCGCCCAGCCAGATCCGGCGCTTCAACTTGCGCACGGGTGACGTGGTCTCCGGACAGATCCGGCCGCCCAAGGAGGGTGAACGGTACTTCGCGCTGCTGAAGGTCGAGGCGATTAACTACGAAGAGCCAGAGCGAGCACGCGAGAAGATCCTGTTCGACAACCTCACTCCGCTATATCCGAACCAGCAGCTCAAGCTCGAACACCATCCGGGAGAATACACGACGCGGATCATCGATCTGTTCACCCCCATCGGCAAGGGGACGCGCGGTCTGATCGTGGCGCCGCCCCGGACCGGGAAGACCATGATGTTGCAGAACATCGCTCACGGCATCACCCGCAATCACAAAGAGGTGGTGCTCATCGTGCTGCTCATCGACGAGCGCCCGGAAGAGGTCACCGACATGCAGCGCTCGGTCGACGGCGAGGTGATCAGCTCGACCTTCGACGAACCGGCGACCCGCCACGTGCAAGTGGCGGAGATGGTGATCGAGAAGGCGAAGCGGTTGGTTGAACACGGCCGCGACGTGGTGATCTTGCTGGACAGCATTACGCGCCTGGCGCGAGCGTACAACACCGTGGTCCCGCCCAGCGGCAAAATCCTTTCCGGCGGCGTTGATTCCAACGCGCTGCACAAACCGAAGAAGTTTCTCGGTGCAGCCCGCAACATCGAAGACGGCGGCAGCCTGACTATCATGGGAACGGCTCTCATCGATACGGGGAGCCGCATGGACGAAGTGATCTTCGAGGAGTTCAAGGCGACCGGTAACATGGAAATCCACCTGGACCGCCGCCTGGTGGACAAACGCATCTTTCCCGCGATCGACGTCAACCGCTCGGGTACCCGCAAGGAGGAACTCCTGCTCGGCAAAGACGTCATCGCCCGCGTCTGGATCCTGCGCAAACTGCTGGCGCAGCTGAACCCGGTCGAGACCATGGAATTCATCATCGACAAGATCGCGGATACCAAGGACAATCAGGAATTCCTGGATTCGATGAACCAGTGAGGGTGCGGTTGCGATCACGCGAACCTTTCTGATATCCAATCGTGAGCTAACAGGGAGAGACCACGTATGCCAGAAGTGAGCATGAAGCAGCTGCTCGAGGCCGGAGTCCATTTCGGCCACCAGACCAGTCGCTGGAATCCGAAGATGAAACCGTACATCTTCGGCGCACGAAACGGCATTTACATCATCGACCTACAGCGTACCGTGAAGCTGTTTGAAGACGCCTACAACTTCGTCCGCGACCTTGCCGCTAATGGTGGCAGCATCTTGCTGGTTGGGACCAAGAAGCAGGCACAGGATGCCATTCGCGAAGAGACCGAACGGTGTGCGATGTTCTACGTGAACAATCGCTGGCTCGGCGGCACGTTGACCAACTTCCAGACCATCAAACAAAGCATTGACCGTCTCAAGAAGTGCGAAGAGACCCTGGCCGATCCGGTGATGCGCGAAGCCTTGACCAAGAAGGAGATGCTGGGTGTGTCGCGCGAGCGCGATAAGTTGCTGACCGCACTCGGAGGTATCAAGGCCATGCGCAAACTGCCCGATGCGTTGTTCGTGATCGACCCCAAGAAAGAGGAGATCGCGGTCAAGGAAGCGAACAAGCTGCGGATTCCGGTGGTTGCGGTGGTCGATACGAACTGCGATCCGGACGTCATCGATTACAAGATTCCCGGCAACGACGATGCGATTCGTGCCATTCGTCTCTTCTGCGCCGCCATTGCCGACGCCGTGCTCGAAGGCAGAGCCCTGGCCGAGGAGCGCGCCAAAGGGGCCGGTGCCGAGACCGCCGCGGCCGCCGAACCGATACCGGCCACCGCTCCCGCGATGCAAGGAGAGCTGGCGTGAGCGGAATCAGCGCGGCGCAGGTCCGCGAACTGCGCGACAAGACCGGCGCTGGCATGATGGACTGCAAAAGAGCGCTCGCGGACAGCGGCGGCGACCTCGAAAAGGCCGTCGTGTCGCTGCGCGCAAAGGGACTGGCGGCGGCGGCCAAGCGATCCTCCCGCGCCGCCAGCGAAGGGCAGGTGGGCGCATACGTGCACGCCGGAGGGAAGATCGGCGTGCTGGTCGAGGTCAATTGCGAAACCGATTTTGTGGCCCGGACACCACAGTTCCAAGCCCTCGTGAAGGACCTGGCCATGCAGGTGGCGGCTGCCGGCCCGCAGTACGTGAGCCGTGAGGACGTGCCCCGCGAGGTCCTCGAGGCCGAGCGGGAGATCTATCGATCCCAGGTCAGCGGATCTGGCAAGCCGGCGGGAGTGGTCGATAAGATTATCGACGGTAAGGTGGCCAAGTTCTTCAGCGACGTTTGCCTGCTCGAGCAGCCGTTCATCAAAGCACCACAGCACACCGTCGGACAGCGCGTGACCGATGCCATCGCGCAACTGGGCGAAAACATCGTGGTGCGGCGCTTTGCGCGCTTTCAGCTTGGAGAGACGACCGAGCGCGCCGCGTGAGACCGCCGTGAGCCCAGCGCCCTCGACCAACGCGCCGGCGGCGAGTCGGCCGCCAGCGAAGCTGCAGTACCGGCGAGTGCTGCTCAAGCTCAGCGGTGAGGCTCTGATGCGCGAGCACGGCTACGGGATCGATTCCGGTGTGCTCGAAGCGATCGCCAGCGAACTGCAAGAGGTGCACGGGTTGGGCTGCGAGCTGGCAATCGTGATCGGCGGCGGCAATATCTTTCGCGGACTGGCCGGCAGCGCCGGTGGGATGGAGCGCGCGAACGCCGACTACATGGGCATGCTGGCGACCGTGATCAACGCGCTGGCGCTGCAGGATGCGCTGGAGCGCATCGAGGTGATGACCCGCGTCATGTCCGCGATCGCCATGCAGCAGATCGCCGAGCCCTACATTCGCCGCCGGGCCAGGCGCCATCTCGAGAAGGGACGCGTCGTAATCTTTGCCGCCGGAACGGGCAACCCCTTCTTCACCACCGACACCGCAGCGAGCTTGCGGGCCGTCGAAATCGGTGCGCAAGTTATTCTCAAGGCGACCAACGTCGATGGCATCTACGACGCAGATCCCAAGCGGTGCCCCGAGGCCAAGAAATTTCGCGATTTGCGTTACATCGACTTTCTCAGTCGTCATCTGAAAGTGATGGACTCGACCGCGATCTCCCTGTGCATGGACAACGAGTTGCCGCTCATCGTCTTCGACCTCAGTACCCGTGGAAACATCAAGCGTGCGGTCTGCGGCGAAGCCATCGGTACCGTTGTGCACTAGCCGCGGCATGACCGACGCGGTCATCGCAGACCTCCGCAAGGAGCTGGAACGCACGGTCGGCGCGCTGCGCAAGGAACTGGCCCGTACCCGTACCGGCCGAGCATCGATCGCGTTGCTCGACGGGATCACGGTTGACTACTACGGCACACGGACGCCCCTGAATCAGCTCGCCGGACTGAGTGCGCCGGAGCCGCGGCTGCTTGTCGTGCAACCGTACGACAAGAGTGTTCTTGGCCAAATCGAGCGCGCCATCTTGCAGTCAGACGTGGGCTTGGTGCCCGTCAATGACGGCAAGATCCTGCGTGTGCCGATACCCGAGCTCACGGAGGAACGGCGCCGGGAAATCGTCAAACACGTGCGCAAGGTTGCCGAAGACTACCGCGTGTCGGTACGCAATCACCGCCGTGATGCCATCGATCTGCTGAAATCGATGGAGAAGGCCAAGGAGCTGACTGAAGACGAGTTACGCCGCGGCCAGGAAAAGGTTCAGGAGATCACGAAGACGTACATCGAACGCGTCGATCAGATCCTCAAGGTCAAAGAAGACGAGATCATGGAGGTCTGAGCGGTGGCGGCAACGATCGCGATACCAGAGCTCGACCGGCGCCGCTTACCCCGCCACGTGGCCATCATTATGGACGGCAACGGGCGCTGGGCGCAGCGCCGGGGCCTGAGTCGCATCGAGGGGCACAAGCGCGGCAAGGATTCCGTCCGCGCCGTGGTGGAGGCTAGCCGGCGCTTAGGCCTCTCGTACCTCAGCTTGTTTGCCTTCTCTACGGAGAACTGGAACCGCCCCCGGCGTGAGGTCAACGCCCTCATGGGCCTGCTGCGCCGCTACTTGCGGACCGAACTGCGTAGGATGATGAAGAACGGCATCCGCTTGCTCGCCATCGGTGACATCGGGCGGCTGCCCGTCACCCTGCAGCGGGACTTGCGCACTGCCATCGAGACCACCGCGTGCAATGGCCGGATGACGGTGGTGTTGGCCGTCAGCTACGGCGGCCGCGAAGAGATCGTGCAAGCTGCACGGGCCTTGGCGCGCGATGCGCGTGCAGGTCGCATCGACCCTGACGCCATCGATGAGACGGTTTTCAGCCGCTATCTGAACACCGCCGGCATCCCCGAGCCTGATCTGCTGATCCGGACCAGCGGTGAGATGCGTATTTCGAACTTCTTTCTCTGGCAGAGTGCGTACACCGAGATCTACGTGACGGACACGCTCTGGCCCGACTTTCGCGAGCCGCAGTTTTGCGAAGCCTTGTCCCATTATCAGCAGCGGGAGCGGCGCTTCGGCCGTGTTGCCGAACGGATGGAGCAACGGCTTCGTGCTGCGCGCTAGGCTGCTCACCGCCGCCGTCGCGATTCCGCTCCTCCTGGCGCTCATCCTGTACCCGTCCCCTTGGCCCTTGACGACGCTTGTTGGCGTCGTCACTGTGCTCGGAGTCGGCGAGTACGCGACCATGGCCTTCCCCACGCAGCGTGGGCAACGCGTCCTGACGATCTGCCTTGGTGTCGCGGTGGTGGCGGGCGCCGCTGGACAGACAGCACACTGGTTTGGTGCCGCGCTCGCGCTTGCAGTGAGCACCGTCCTGGTCTGGACGCTGTTTGCGCGGGCCGACTTTGCACAGAGTCTCAATGACACGGGACGCTCGCTGGTGGGGCTGATGTACGTTGGATACCTGCTCCCCCATTTCATCTTTTTGCGCGCGATCCCTCACGGCCCATGGTGGGTCATCTTCGTCCTGGTTATTGGCATGGCCGGGGACACCACGGGCTATGCGGTCGGGCGTGCCTTTGGGCGCCACAAGCTGATGCCCCGGGTCAGTCCGGGCAAGACCACGGAAGGCGCGGTGGGCATTCTTGTCGCCAGCCTGGTGGGCGCGGCAGCCTGCAAGCTCCTGTTCCTGCGTGAGCTGGGATGGGGGGAACTGACAGGGCTTGCGCTCGTGATGGCGGCGCTTGGCCAGCTCGGCGACCTGAGCGAATCCGTCATGAAGCGGACCTTTGGGGCGAAAGAGTCAGGGTGGCTGTTCCCGGGGCATGGGGGTGTGCTGGATCGTGTCGACAGCCTCCTTTTCCCCGTCACCTTTCTATATTATTATATTCTCTTGTTCCGCTGATCGGCGGGGAGTCAGGAGCGCGCATGGTCACCAGCATTGTTGCCGCCGTTGTTGTCCTCGGTTTTCTCATTTTGTTCCACGAGCTTGGGCATTTCGTGGTCGCCAAGCGCGCCGGCGTTGGCGTGCTGAAGTTCTCGATCGGCTTCGGGCCGAAAATCGTTGGCCGCCGGATTGGCGGCACCGAATACGTCATTAGTGCGATTCCGCTGGGCGGCTATGTGAAGATGGTTGGCGAAGATCCTGAGGAACAGGTGAGCACCGCTGATCAGGCCGTTGCTTTCCAGAACCAGCCGCTTTGGAAACGCATGGCCATCGTGCTCGCCGGACCCGGGGCCAACGTGCTCTTCGCCTTTTTCGCGTTCAGCATCGTGTTCATGACATACGGCGCCCGCATTCCCAGCGAGGCCGCGAAAGTCGGCGGAGTCGTCGACGGCATGCCTGCCGCTGCTGCAGGCCTCGAAAGCGGAGACGTGATCACGGCTGTCGATCAGGTCCCCGTGCGCACCTGGACCCAGCTGTCCGAAATCATTCGCGGCAGTAAAGGGAAACGCATCACGCTGACGGTGACGCGCAAGGGGGCGACGCTCCGGATCCAGGTGACGCCCCAAGCCAAGCCGGACAAGAACATTTTCGGCGAAACACTGGGGACTGCCTACGTGATCGGTATCGAGCGTGGCCTCGATCAACAGGAAGTCGGCGTCTTGGCGGCCATCGGGATGGGTGCGAAGCAGACGCTGTGGTGGGTGCAGACCCTCGCGGTGAGCGTGGCTAAGATCCTTCAAGGCAAGATCCCGAGCAAGGATATCGGGGGGCCAATCCTGATCGTACAAGCCGCCGGCCAGCAGGCGCGCCTCGGTTTGGAGTACCTCCTCCACTTCATGGCGGTGATCAGCGTCAACCTGGGTGTGCTCAACCTCTTGCCGATCCCGGTGCTTGACGGCGGGCATTTCCTCTTCTTTGCGCTCGAAGCCGTCCTGCGCCGGCCGCTCGACATCCGCCATCGCGAGATCGCGCAACAAGTAGGGCTGGTGCTGCTGGTTAGCATCATGGTCTTCGCTTTCTACAACGACATCAGCCGCGTGCTGCAGGGCTGGGGGTAGCCGGGTGCGTATCCTCGGTGTGGATACGGCGACCTGGAGGGCGAGCGTCGGCGTGCTCATCGACGGCGAAGTCGTTGCCGAGCACTCGCGGCTCGCCGGCGAAAGTCACGCGGTATCGTTGTTGCCGCTCATCGACGAGGTGCTGCAGCGGGCCGCGTGTTCTGTGCGGGCGCTCGACGGGGTCGCCGTGTCCTGCGGGCCGGGGTCATTCACCGGCCTGCGGATCGGCCTGAGCGTAGCGAAAGGAATGGCCTGTGCGGCGGGGCTGCGCTTGGTGGCCGTGCCGACCCTCGAGGCGCTGGCACGAACGGTGGCAGATCACCGCGGCGTGATCTGTGCCGTGCTCGATGCGCGCAAGGGCGAGGTGTACGCCGCCTGCTTCGAGTCCGCCGCCGCCGGTGGCTGGAGGCGGCTCACCGCAGACAAGCTCGTGACCCCGGAATCGTTGCTGGCGATGCTGCCAACTGGGTGCACCGTGTTGGGCGATGCCGTACCGGTGTACGGTGCGTTCCTGCGTGCCCGCTTGGCGCCGGGGGTGACCCTACTCCCCTTCGAGCGCTACGCGCCACGCGGAGGCGTGGTCGCGGCGATGGGGTGGAAGCGCATGCGGATGGGACTGAGCGCTGAGGTGCACCGGCTCGAGCCCGTTTACATTCGGCCGTCGGAAGCGGAGATGAACGCCGCAAGTAGTTAGAAACACGTGCTTTTTCGTCGCCAAGCTCGTTTGACACGCCGGCGGTCCTGGGGTAAACGTCGGGTTGCCTTTTGCTGGAGATAACATGGAGAAAAAGGACGAAGAGTTGATT
Source organism: Binatia bacterium (assembly GCA_046757585.1). Lineage (GTDB taxonomy): Bacteria > Desulfobacterota > Binatia > HRBIN30 > HRBIN30 > JBHHYR01. The sequence continues at coordinate 9,968 of JBHHYR010000038.1, forward strand.
CAGTCGCTGCTCGGACACGACGCGGAGCTGAAGCGGTATTACGAGGAACACCTCGCACTGGAACGGCGGCTGTCCGAATTCAACCGCAAGCTGTACCTGACTCCCGAACAGGAATTCGAAAAGAAGGAAATTCAGAAACGGAAGCTCAGTGGTAAGGACCGCATCATGGAAATCCTCGGCCGCCATCGCGGTGGAGCCAGGGCGGAGGCGGGCGCGGACTCTCCCCCCAACCGGCGTTCGTGCTGAGGCGCGAGGACGTATGCGTCATACCATTTCCGTCCTCGTGGAGAACGAGTTTGGTGTACTCTCGCGCGTGGCTGGCCTCTTCAGCGGCCGCGGCTTCAACATCGAGAGCTTGACGGTGGCCGAAACGCTGGACCCGTCCATGTCGCGGATCACCCTGGTCACGCGTGGCGATGACCCGGTCCTGGAGCAAATCGAAAAGCAGCTCAACAAGCTCATCGGTGTCATCAGGGTGATGGATTTCACGCAGAGCCCGCACGTCGGGCGGGAGATGGCGCTGATCAAGGTCACAGCCGACGAAAAGACGCGCGCGGAGGTGATGAACATTGTCGACATCTTCCGCGGCAAGGTCATCGACGTCGGACCGCACTCCTACATCCTCGAGGTGACCGGCGACGAGGGAAAGATCCATGCGATCCTGGAGCTCCTGCGGCCGTTGGGGATCAAGGAGATCGTGCGGACCGGCCAGGTCGCGATGCATCGCGGCATGCGGCTCCTCAGCATCGGCACGGGGAAGGAGAAGGCGGCATGAACATCTACTATGACAAGGATGCGCATTTGCAGGACATCCGCGACAAGAAAATAGCCGTGATCGGCTACGGCAGCCAGGGACATGCGCATGCCAACAATCTGCGCGATAGCGGGCTGGACGTGGTGGTCGGACTGCGACGCGATGGCGGCTCATGGGCCAAGGCACAGGCGGCGGGGCTCACCGTGATGGATACCGCTGCAGCAGCCAAGGCGGCCGAGGTCGTCATGGTCGTCGTTCCCGACGAACTCGCCGGCGAGGTGTACGAACGTGACATCGCCTCGGGGCTGCGGGATGGCAACTACGTCGCCTTTGCGCACGGTTTCAATATTCACTTCAAGCGTGTTGTCCCGCCTCCCCGGGTCAACGTGTTCATGGTGGCGCCCAAAGGGCCAGGCCACCTGGTGCGGAGCGAATTCCAGAAGGGACGCGGCGTGCCGTGCCTGCTGGCGATGCAGCAAGACCCCAGTGGTGATACCAAGCAGGTTGGGCTCGCCTACGCGAAGGGCATCGGCGGGACGCGCGCTGCGGTGCTGGAGACGACCTTCAAAGAAGAGACCGAAACCGACTTATTCGGGGAACAATCGGTGCTCTGTGGCGGCCTGACCGAGCTGATCCGCGCCGGTTACGAGACCTTGGTGGAGGCCGGCTACTCACCCGAGATGGCGTACTTCGAGTGCCTGCACGAGGTGAAGCTCATTGTCGATCTCATTTACGAGGGCGGGATCGCCAACATGCGCTATTCGATCAGCAACACGGCCGAGTACGGTGACATGACGCGGGGTCCGAAGGTGATCGGCAAGGAAACTCGCGCCGCGATGCAGAAGGTTCTTGCGGACATCCAAAGCGGCAAGTTCGCCAACGAATGGATCACCGAGTACCAGTGCGGCATGCCCCATTTCCGCGAACTGCGGAAGGAGGCGGCGAATCACCCGATCGAGCGGGTTGGCGCGAAGCTGCGGGCCATGATGCCGTGGCTGGCATCGGAGCGTCTGGTCGACAAAGCGAAGAACTGACGCCGGGCGGTTTTGAACCAGGCGCGCGTGTCGCCGCCAGGGCCCCGGCTCCGGGTCCCGCTGGCGCGAGAAGGGTACCCGCTGATCGGGGGAAGTATTGCCGTCACCGTGGTGCTGTTTGTGTTCGGCTGGCCGGTGCTCGCCACGGTTGCCTTGGCGCTCACCCTGTTCGTCGTGAGCTTCTTTCGCGATCCTCACCGTGTGATTCCGGCCGCGCCGGCCATCGTCGTGGCACCGGCCGACGGTCGGGTGATCAAGGTCGAGCGTGTGCGCGACGGCCGCTACCTGGCCGGCGAAGCAGTGCTGGTGAGCGTTTTCATGTCGCCGCTGAACGTGCACGTGAACCGGGTGCCGGTGACCGGGCGGGTCGTCGACCTGCACTACAATCCAGGCAAGTACTTTCGTGCCTTTGCCGACAAGGCCTCCCTCGACAACGAACAGCACGCCGTGTCGATGGAAGACGAGCAGGGACGTCGCCTCTGCTGCGTGCAAATCGCGGGCTTTCTCGCCCGCCGCATTGTCTGCTATCTTCGTCCTGGCCAATGGGTGCAACGCGGCCAGCGCTACGGCATGATCATGTTCGGCTCGCGCACGGATCTCTACCTTCCGCCTGGAGTGCAGGTGCGGGTCCGGGTGGGTGATCGGGCCCGTGGAGGCGTGACGGTGATCGCGCAGTGGCCATGAACGAAACGAGACGAACGGGCGCGGGAACGCGCGGCGCATCGACCCCGCTGCGGAAGGGAGTCTACCTGCTCCCCAATCTGATCACCACCGCGGGGCTGTTCGCCGGCTTCTATTCGGTCATCGCGAGCTTCCAGGGAAATTTCTTCCGTGCCGCAGTGGCGATTCTGGCGGCCAATGTCTTCGATGTCCTGGACGGCCGGATCGCGCGGCTCACCAATACCACCAGTCGGTTCGGCATCGAGTATGACTCCTTGTCGGATTTGATTGGTTTCGGTGTCGCGCCGGGCATCCTCGTGTACCGTTGGGCGCTCGAACCCTGGGGGACGTGGGGGTGGTTGGCGGCCTCCTTGTACGTCACCTGTGGCGCGTTGCGGTTGGCGCGCTTCAATGTCCAGTACGACAACGCGGAGAAGCGGCACTTCATCGGTCTGCCGATCCCTGCTGCCGCCGAACTAATCGCGTCCATCGTGCTCGTGTACTATTATTTTGGCGGCGAAGGGGCGACGCAGAAGCACGCCGTGCTGCTGTTGATCACCTATGTGCTGGCGGGCTTGATGGTCAGCAACATCAGATACTTTAGCTTCAAGGAAACCGAACTCTACCGGCGCCAGCCGTTCTGGATTCTGATCGCGATTATCGTCCTGCTGAAGCTCTTCATCGCGGAACCGCAGCTCATGCTGTTTGCGGGCTTTTCGCTCTACGCGTCCTCGGGTCCACTGCGGTGGATCGTGAAGCGCCTGCGGGTGGAGATGCGCCGGCAGGAGCGCGAGGCCGATACGGAGGAGCCCGAGGCCGCCCCACCCCCCGACCTTTACGACGTGGCGACAAGATCCTCGCCGGGCCCGGTCGATCTTGCCAAGAGACGACGGTGAAAAGGGGAGGCTTGACAAGTTTGGGTCCCTCATCTAGAGGTCTGGTAAGATGAAGGTTTCTCGCGACGCATTGGGGCTGTCTCTGCTGCTGGGGCTCTTGCAGGGTCCGCCCGTGCGTTTGGGGGGAGCGTAGGCAAGTATACGCAACCGAAGGACGCCGTGGGCGGGCAAGCCGCTCCGTGGCGTCGCTGCTTTTTCGAAGGGCCACGGGTGGCTTCCCCCGTGGCCCTTCGTGCTTTGGACGGCGGTCCGGAAAGGAGGCATGCACGATGGCAACAGCCAACCGCGTGTGGATCTTCGACACGACATTGCGTGACGGCGAGCAGTCGCCGGGCGCCACGATGAACGTGGAGGAGAAGGTCGTGATCGCGCGCCAGCTGGAGAAGCTGCGGGTCGACGTGATCGAGGCGGGCTTTGCCGTCTCGTCTGTCGGCGACTTCGATTCCGTCGCCCGTGTGGCGGAGGCGGTGACCCAGCCGATTGTCCTGAGCCTCGCTAGGACCCGCGAGGCCGATCTGCGCCAGGCACTGCGGAGCGTCGAGAAGGCGGCACGCCCAGGTATTCATATCTTCATCGCGACGTCCGACTTGCACCTCCAGCGCAAGCTGCTCATGAGCCGCCAGGAGGTCATCGATGCGGCCTGCTGGGCGGTCGCGTATGCCAAGCGGCATCTCGACTACATCGAGTTCTCCGCCGAGGATGCGTCCCGGTCCGACCGTCAGTACCTCGTGCAAGTGTTCGGCGAGGTGATCCGGTGCGGCGCGGCCACCCTCAACGTGCCCGACACGACGGGATATGCGGTCCCGGAGGAATATGGTGCCCTGTTCGATTACTTGATCCGTCACACGCCGGGCGGTGATACCGTGCGCTGGAGCGCGCACTGCCACAATGATCTCGGCATGGCCGTGGCCAATTCTCTGGCGGCGGTCCGCAACGGCGCGCGGCAGGTGGAATGCACCATCAACGGCATCGGGGAGCGCGCCGGCAACACCTCCATGGAAGAAGTGGTCATGGCGATCAAGACACGCCACGACTTCTTCGGCCTCTCGACGGACGTGGCGACCGAACAGATCTACCCGGCGAGCCGCCGGCTGGCGCAAGTCACGGGCCTGACAGTGCCGGCCAACAAGCCGGTGGTGGGCGCCAACGCCTTCGCGCACGAAGCCGGGATTCACCAAGACGGTGTCCTCAAGGACACGCTGACTTATGAAATTATGCGCCCCGAATCGGTCGGCATCAGCAGCAACACGCTCGTCCTGGGCAAGCACTCGGGCCGGCACGCCTTCGCCGAGCGCCTGAAGCAGCTCGGGGTGGAGCTGTATGACGTGGACATGAACAAGGCGTTCGAGCGCTTCAAGGCCTTGGCAGACCTGAAAAAGAACGTATACGACGAAGACCTGCTGGCGATCGTGACCGAGGAAGCCGTGCGGCTGCCCGACCGTTTCGAACTTCTCGCGCTCGATGTTACGTCGTCGAGTCGGGCCCTCCCACATGCCGCTGTGTGCCTGCGCGTCGACGGTGCCGAGCGCCGGGATGAGGGTGACGGTGACGGGATGGTGGACGCCTGCTACAAGGTCATTTCGAAGATGACCGGCATGAGCCCGAAACTGGAGCGCTACATGGTCAAGGCGATTACGGGTGGGACCGATGCGCTCGGGGAGGTGTCGTGCTTGATCAACCAGGACGGCGTGAGCGCCAGCGGTCAGGGGGCACACACGGACATCATCCAGGCCAGCGCCTTGGCGTTCGTGAACGCGCTCAATAAGCTCGAGTACCGCCGGTCGCAACACCGTACCGTCCCGAAGGTGGGCCCCTGAGGCTGCGCGATTGCGGCAGGCGGACGGGAGGACGCGGACTGTGAAGGTTCTTGTGCTGCCGGGTGACGGCATCGGACCGGAGGTGGTCGAGCAGGCGAAGCAGGTGCTGCATGCCTGCGCGCGCCAGTTCCGATTTTCCCTCACCTTTACCGAAGCGATTGTCGGCGGCGCGGCGCTCGATGCGTTCCACGTCGCTTTACCCGATGGAGCCCTGCACCTGGCGCAAGCAAGCGATGCCATCCTGCTGGGAGCCGTCGGGGGGCCGAAGTGGGACGATCCGCGAGCGCCAGCCCGCCCAGAGCAGGCGCTGCTCGGCCTGCGGCAGCACCTCGGACTCTTTGCCAACCTGCGGCCCGTCCGCGTCTTTGCCGAGCTGCTCGATGCGGCACCGCTGAAGGCCGAGATTCTCCGCCACGTGGATCTCATCGTCGTGCGGGAGCTGACCGGCGGAATCTATTTCGGCAAACCCAGCGAGCAACGCACGGGAACAGATGGACGCGAAGCCATAGACACGCTGCTGTACAACGAGGTCGAAATTGCCCGCCTGCTCCGGGCGGCGTTTGACCTGGCACGGCGACGGCGCAAGAAGGTGACGTCGGTGGATAAGGCCAACATCCTGTCTTCCTCGCGACTGTGGCGGGAGGTCGCGCACGAGGTCATGCGGGAGTATCCTGACGTCGGGTACGAGGATGTGCTCGTGGACGCAATGGCGATGCATCTGCTGCGCCGACCGCGGGATTTCGATGTGATTGCGACGGAAAACCTCTTCGGCGACATCCTGACCGATGAGGCGTCGGTGCTGGCGGGCTCGCTGGGACTGTTGCCCTCCGCATCGATTGGGGAATCCCTCAATGGGCTCGGGCACCCCCGTGGCCTGTACGAGCCCATCCATGGCAGTGCTCCGGACATTGCCGGCCATGACGCCGCCAACCCGCTGGCCACGATCTTGTCGGCGGCGTTGCTGTTGCGCTATTCACTCGGGCAATCTCAGGCCGCCGATGCGATTGAGAGCGCCGTGGCACGCGTGCTTGCAGACGGCTACCGCACGCCTGACATCGCGCAGGCGGGCACGCGCCAAGTAGGGTGTCGAGAAATGGGAGCAGCGGTCGTGCAGCGGCTGGGCCACTGACACCTCCCCAGGGGCCGGCGGGTGCCATCCAGATGAAGAAGTCTTCCTATGCGCTGGCGGTGGTCGGGGCGACCGGCCTGGTTGGCCAGCAAATCATCGAGACGCTCGAGGAACGCCGGTTTCCCATCGCCGACCTTCGGCTCTATGCGTCGCTGCGCTCAGCAGGAGAGGCCGTCCGATGTGGTGACGTCACCGCGCGGGTCGAACTCCTTGATGGCGCGCGGTTCGATGCGACGGACGTTGTGTTTGTGGCGGCTGGCCAGCAGGTGAGCGCCGAGTGGGCAGGGCGCGTCGCCGGTGCTGGCGCGGTCGTGATCGACACCTCCCAACTGTTCGCCAGTGACCCGGACGTTCCGCTCGTGGTGCCAGAAGTGAACGGGTCGGAGCTGGCAGGGTGTGGTTCCCGCCGGTTGATCGCGAGCCCGGACTCGTCGGCGGTCGCGCTCGCGGTTGCTCTCAATCCGCTGCACGCAGCTGCCTGCATCACGCGCGTCGTTGCCTCGACGCTCGAGCCCGTGTCCGGCGCGGGCCGCCGCGGGGTCGAAGAGTTGCAACGGCAGACCGTCGCGTTGATGAACGGACGCAGCGTCGAGCGGGAATGCTTTCCCAACCGGATCGCGTTCAACGTGCTGCCCCAGGTTGGTGAGTTCGTCGCAGGCGGTGCGTCGCAGGCGGAGCAGCAGACCGTCGGTGCGTTGCGCCGGCTCCTGCAGCACCCTGAGCTGACGGTGAGTGTGACCCGCGTGCGCGTGCCGCTCTTCTACGGCGAGGCCATCGCGGTCAACGTCGAGACCCTCGAGAAGGTGAGTGCCGCCGCGGCGCGTGAGATTTTCCGTACCGCGCCGGGGGCCCTGCTGCGCGACGATACGAGCGCCCTGCCGTACCCCACACCCGCCGACGCCGTCGGACAGGACGCGACGTACGTGGGGCGCATCCGTGAGGATGAGGAAACGAACGGCCTGGATTTCTGGATCACCATCGACAACATCCGCAAGGGTTCGGCCGTCAACGCGGTGCAGATTGCCGAGCTACTGGTGCGAGACTATCTGTAAGTGGCGGCTGCGGCCGCACAGGGTGCGGGAGAAAGAGACCCCGGGGTTTCCTTGCCTCTTCGGTGAGGAGGCCGCACACATGCGGTAATGCGTTTCAAGCTCATCGTCGAGTACGACGGCACCAACTACCACGGCTGGCAGGTACAGCCGCGCAAACGCACGGTGCAGGCCGTGTTGGAAGACGCCGTCGGGCGTATGCTTGGCGAGAAGGTGCGCGTAACGGCGGCGGGTCGCACGGATGCCGGCGTGCACGCCGGCGGTCAGGTCGCGAGCGTCTCGGTGCAGCGCGATGTATCTGCCGACAAACTCCGAGCGGGCTTGAATGCACTGACACCTGCGGACGTCAGCGTCAGAAAGGTGGACGTGGTGGCGGAGGACTTTGACCCGCGCCGCGCGGCGCGCAGCCGCGTCTACACCTACCGCATCTGGAACGTGCGCGTGCCGTCTCCCTTCTGGCGGCGCTACGCGTGGCACGTGGCCCGGCCCCTCGACTGCCCACGCATGCGAGTCGCGGCTGCTTGCCTCCTCGGCGAGCACGACTTCAGCGCGTTTCAGGCTGCCGGCGGCGCGGTGGCCCATCCCGTGCGGCGCGTGCTCCGGAGTGAACTCGATCAGAACGACCAGCTGATTACCTATACGGTCGAGGCGACGGGCTTCTTGCGGCACATGGTGCGCAACATCGTCGGGACGCTGGTGGAGGTTGGGACGGCAGACCGGCCCAGCAACGATCTGTCCCGTGTGCTGGAGGCGCGCGATCGCGCGCTGGCTGGACGCACGGCCCCTGCCCGTGGGCTGTGCCTCACACAGGTGAACTTCTAGCTGCAACAAGGCAAGAGGGCGGCGGCGGGGCCGCCGCCGGGGTTGAAGCTGGGCGTCCAAGACAATAGATTGAGCCCGCTTTGCGCCTCCAGGCCGCACGTATGGATCGCCGGCAAGGCGGAGTCAGCCACCCGCCCCGGCGCCGCCGGGGACGCGCGAAGGGATGGAAGGGGAGTGCAGATGGGCTCGGTGCGGGAATTTCTAGAGCGACACTACTTGCATTTCAATGCGCGCGAGACGGTGGACGCAGCCAAGGCGTACGAGGCACATCTCAGCGCCGGCGGCAAGATGCTCGTTTCGCTGGGGGGAGCTATGTCAACCGCGGAACTCGGCATCATCTTCGCGCGCATGATCCGGGCAGGTAAGGTGCATGCGGTATCGTGTACCGGTGCCAATCTCGAGGAAGACGTGTTCAACCTCATTGCTCACGACACGTACAAGCTCATTCCCAATTGGCGTGCGCTTTCCGCCCGCATGGAGGAGGACCTCCTGCGGCAGGGGTACAGTCGGGTGACCGACACGTGTATTCCGGAAGACGTGATGTACAACCTCGAGGCACGGCTCATCGCGCGGTGGAAAAAAGCCTGCGAGCACAACGAACGCAAGTTCCCGTCCGAATACCTGTTCGACATCCTCTCCTCTGGAGAACTGGAGCCCTACTATCAGATCGACCCCGCGCATTCGTGGATGCTGGCGGCGGCGCAGAATGGTATCCCGGTGTGGTCGCCCGGCTGGGAAGATTCGACAAGCGGAAATATATTTGCGGCCGGCGTCTTCAGCGGCCAGATCCCCAACCACCAGTGCGTGAAGGACGGGACGGAGCAGTTCGAGTCCTTGATCCGGTGGTATTTGCAAGAGACCGCGGACCTGGCCGGCCGGCCGGCACCAGGGTTCTTGCAGATCGGCGGCGGGATCGCTGGGGACTTCGCCATATGCGTCTGCCCGTCGGTCATCGTGGACCTGAAGAAGCCCGACGTGCCCAAGTGGGCGTACTTCTGCCAGGTCTCGGACGCCGTTACCTCGTACGGCGGCTACTCCGGCGCCGTCCCCAACGAGAAGATCACCTGGGCCAAACTGGACCCGGATACGCCGAAGTTCATGATCCAGTCCGACGCGACCATCGTCGTGCCGTTGCTGTTCGCATACCTGCTCGACGACTGACGCCACCCGGGCTTCGTGCACTCATGAGTTACCAGCCCATTGAGAACTACGGCATCATCGGGGATCTCCATACGGTCGCGCTGATCGGCATGAACGGCTCCGTGGATTTCATGTGTGTCCCCCATTTCGATTCCCCAACCGTGTTTGCCGCTCTGCTCGACCGCCGCAAGGGCGGGCGCTTTCAGATCGCTCCGCAACTTGACGACGCACGCCAAAAACAGCTCTACCTGCCCGACACCAACGTCTTACTAACTCGCTTCCTCTCCTCAGACGGGGTGGCAGAGATCTCCGATTTCATGCCGGTCGAAGAGAAGACGCACGCGCACACCTTGGTCCGGCGCACCAAGACTGTGCGGGGTGAAGTGCGCTTTCGCATGGTGTGTGCCCCGCGTTTCGACTATGCGCGCGCGCCGCACCGTGTGGAAGCGAAGACGGGAGAAGTGCTGTTCATATCGCTCGGGGAGGATCGGGCCGCACTGCGCCTGCGCACGGAAGTTCCAGTGCGCGTTGACGACGGAACGGCAGTGGCGGAGTTCACCCTGCGGGCCGGGCAGACGGCAGCATTCATCTTGGAAGAGGCCCGGGAAGGCACGGAGTCGCCGTCCGGTGCGCCCGGCTATGTCTCCCAGGCATTCAAAGACACGGTGAATTTCTGGCGGCGCTAGATGGGGCGCTCCACGTACAACGGGCGCTGGTACGATATGGTGCACCGCTCCGCCCTCACGCTGAAGCTGCTAGCGTCGCAGCCCCACGGCTCTTTCGTCGCCGCACCCACCTTCGGCCTCCCCGAGGAAATCGGTGGTCCACGCAACTGGGATTATCGCTACACGTGGATCCGCGACGCCTCGTTCACACTCTATGGGCTGTTTCGGCTCGGTTACACGGAGGAAGCCGTCGCCTTCATGAGGTGGATTGAGGCGCGCTGCAGCGAGCTCGAGCCGGACGGCGCGCTGCAGGTGATGTACGGCATCGACGGCCGGCACGATCTGGCCGAAACGACGTTGACGCACCTGGAGGGATACAAACAGTCATCTCCCGTGCGGATCGGGAACCGTGCGTACAAGCAGCTCCAGCTCGACATCTATGGGGAGCTCATGGACTCGGTGTATCTGTACAACAAGTTTGCCGAGCCGATTTCGCATGACCTCTGGAAGAACATCGTACGCCTGCTGAACTGGGTGTGCGCCAACTGGCGACAGAAGGACGAGGGGATCTGGGAGATCCGCAGTGGCCAGCACGCGTTTCTCTACTCACGAGTCATGTGCTGGGTGGCGCTCGACCGCGGCGTCCGTCTGGCGCAGAGGCGGTCCCTGCCCGCGCCGCTCGACCGGTGGCACAAGGTCCGCAACGAGCTCTATCAGGATATTTTTGCGCGGTTCTGGCACAAGCAACGCCAGGCGTTCGTGCACTACGAGGGTACCGCGCATGTGGACGCGGCGAGCCTGCTGATGCCACTCGTTAGATTCATGGGGCCGACTGATCCGCGCTGGTGCTCGACCTTGAGAGCCATCGAAGATGAGCTCGTCGATGACTCCTTGGTGTACCGCTATGGCAGAGACACGTTTCGTGACGGGCTCACCGGCAAGGAAGGAACCTTCACCATGTGTTCCTTTTGGTACGTTGAGTGCGTGTCACGCGCCGGTGACCCTGCAAAGGCACGGTTCCTCTTTGAGAAGGCGCTCGGCTACGCCAACCACCTGGGCCTCTACTCCGAGGAGCTGGGGCCGCGGGGTGAGCATCTCGGCAACTTTCCGCAGGCGTTCACGCATCTTGGCCTGATCAGCGCCGCCTTCGACCTCAACCGCCGGCTCAGCGCCGCGGGGCGGCCATGCTAAAGGTGCTTCAGCCCCTGGCCGTGGTGCAGTGGGCGGGCCCGGATGGGGGCTTCGTTGTCGGCCCGCCTCAGGGCGCCGCTGCGTGTGGCCGGGGTAGCGGGCGCGGATGCGTCGGACGTCGTCCGCTGACAACCCGGAGAACTTGCGGATGTCTTCCCGCGCCGCCAACTGCTCCCGGTAGCGTAGGAAATAGCGCGGAACGTCGCCGCCATAGCCGAAGAAGTACATGATGTCATCATAGTTGGTGGTGTGCGCGAGCCCCAAGCCGTGGCCGATCTCATGCAGGCAGGTCAGGTAGACCACCGCATCGCGAAACAAACGGTCCGCCTTGGCGTGTCGATCCATCTCGGGCCCTAGGCCTGCCACGCCGGGCCGCACGAAAATCGCGGCGCCGATCCTGCCCCGGACGAGAATCGGACGCATTTCGCCGTACAGGCCACCTGACGGCGCCACCCAGTAGACGCGGATCAATGCTGACTCTTCGGGCGCCGCCTCGAATCGGAGCCCGCCGCCGGCGGCGCGTTCCCACGCCCCGAGCGCCCAGCGCGCCAGCGTCGCGTCACCCCGCTGGTACCCGGAGACCGCTCCGCCGGGCGCAATGAAGTAGGGAATCAGTCGGCCCGCGGGGCGCACGGTGGCCGACGGAGGCGAGGGCTGCCCCAGCGTACGGATCGCAAGCGCCACCACGGCGGCTAGCGTCCCGAGAACCAACCGGGAACCGCGGTGCCACATGGCACCGCCACGGGGGCGCCTCGGGTGCGCTCCCGCCACCAGGGGTCGGAGGCCGCTCAGTGCCTGCTGCGACCTCTGTCTGGTGGTGCGGGGAATACTCAACCTCCGGGTCATGCGCGGCGAGCGAGAGCCGGCGCCGTGCGTTCGCTCATCCGCGCGCAGCGCCCGATGCGGGCGCGGAAGCGGGAGCAGACGTGGGTGCCTTGAGCCGGTGCACACTGCTGATTTGCTCGGCAAACACGGCCGGACTCGTGGTCGGCAGGGCGCACACCCGTTGCTCACACACGTACGCGGTTGCCTTGCCGCCACGCGCGATCTTGCTTTCGAGCAGGGGAACCAGCTTGGCCTGGGAGGCCAACTGCCGGCCGGCAGTGACGACCACGAGGATCCGGTTTGGGAGGAAAGTGGTGCGCAGCTGGGCCAAAAACGGATCCGCCTCACGCCGTGACTGTGGTGTGACGATCACGATTTCCTTGGGGGTGTCCAAATAGTAATCCACGGCCTGCAGCATCGCCGACAGCGCCGCCGGGGCCCGTTGCAGGACGTGGCCAAAGGCGCGCAGGGTTCGCTCGGCGCGCACACGGTACCGGTCATCGGTCGTGAACTCGTGCAGGCGCAGCAAGTTGAGGGCGTGTACGGAGTTCCCGGAGGGTTCTGCACCGTCATAGCCTGGCTTCTCGCGCGCCAACAGCTTTTCGTGGTCGTCGCTGGTCATGAAAAATCCGCCCGCCTTGTTGTCCTCGAAATGGGCCTCCAGCACTTTGTCCAGGGCGATGGCATGTTTCAGCCACCGCGGGCTGCCGGTGGCTTCATAGAGATCTAGCAGCCCGGCGGTCATGAACGCATAGTCGTCGAGGTACCCGTCGTGCTGCGCGTGGCCGTCCTTGTAGCTGCGCAACAGACGGCCATCCTTGCGCATTGCCGTGAGCACAAACGTGGCGGCTCGTGCCGCTTGGTCCGCATAGCGGCGTTCGCCGAAGGTCAGTGCCGCCCGGGCGTACGCCGAGATCATCAGCCCGTTCCAGGCAGCCAGGATCTTCTCGTCCCGCAACGGCGGGGGACGCTTGGCCCGGGCCGCGTACAGGCGGTCGTTCGATTCCTCGATCACCGCCCGGAGCTTCTGGGACGTCATTTTGAGCTCTGCGGCCACCGCCTCGACTGGCCTTGGCGTGTGCAGGATGTTGCGTCCTTCGAAGTTGCCGCTGGGAGTGACCGCATAGTAGGCGGCGACCATGTGTGCCCGTTGCGTGCCGAGCGTCTTGACGATTTCGTCCGGAGTCCAGGTGAAGAACCACCCCTCTCGCCGGTGTCCGTCTGGGGTCAGGCTGTCCGCGTCGGTGGCCGAGTAGAAAGCGCCCTGAGGCGAGGTCATGTCACGTCGCACGTAACGCAGGATCTGCCGTGTGACCTCGGCGAAGTCCTGCCGCGCCGTCACCTGGTACGCCTCGAGGTAGGCGAGCGCGAGTAAGGCGTTGTCGTAGAGCATTTTCTCGAAGTGCGGCACGAGCCAGCGGGCATCTGTGGAATAGCGGTGAAACCCGCCTCCGACGTGGTCATATATGCCGCCGGCTGCCATTTTCTCCAGGGTCAGGGTCGCCATCGCGAGCGACTGCTCGTCGCCCGTACGACGGTGGTAGCGCAAGAGAAACCGGACCGGCAGGTTGCTCGGAAACTTGGGGGCACGCCGCATTCCACCGTAGCTGGCGTCGAAGTTCCGCCGGTAGAAGTCCGCCGCGACGCGCAGCACCCGGGCGTCCGGGAGACCCGCTGCGGCCCCAGGTGACGCGAGACTTTCCCGGATCTTCTTGGCGAGCCGGGCGGCTGACTGGGCAACCTTGCCGGGCTGCTTGTCGTACGCGGCTTTGAGCCGCTTCAGCAGAGACAGGAAGCCGATTCTGGCTCCCCGGTCGCCGTCACGCGCTGGGAAGTAGGTCCCTCCGTAAAAGGGTTTGCGCGCCGGTGTGAGCCATACGGTCATTGGCCAGCCCCCCCGCCCGGTGAGCGTCTGGACAGCGCTCATGTAGACCGCGTCTATGTCGGGTCGCTCTTCCCGGTCCACCTTGATGGCGACGTAGTTCTCGTTCAGGTAGCGGGCAATTTCCAAGTCCTCGAACGACTCTTCCTCCATGACATGGCACCAATGACAGGTCGAGTAGCCGACGGAGAGCAGCACAGGCCGCCCCAGCTTCTTGGCGGTCTCAAAGGCCTCGCTACCCCAGGGATACCAGTTCACCGGGTTATGGGCGTGCTGCAGGAGATACGGACTGGAGGTCA
>JBHHYR010000039.1:0-24088 GCA_046757585.1 Binatia bacterium
TGCGATCCGATACGTCAAGCTTTTGCTTTTCACTTCTGCTTGTCCCTTTCCTTCGGGTCTGGTGCCGCGGCACCCTTGGCGAGCGCCGCAATCTGCGGCCGATCCACACGCACCCGGACGTTGGGAGCGATCTCCAAGGTCAGGGCCTTCTCCCCCAGCGCAACGACCTTGCCATACAAGCCGCCCGACGTGATGACTTCGTCATTACGTTTGAGGTTCGCCAGCATCCCCCGGTGCTCCTTCGCCTTCTGTTGCTGCGGGCGGATCAGCAGGAAATAGAAGACGACGAAGATGAGGATGAGGGGCAGGAACTGCACGAGGGCGGGTGGACCGCTGCTGTGCGTCGCCTGTGCCCAGGCCGGGCTGATCATGCATTGACTCCGGCGGTCAAGCTCGCCAGCCGCTTGGCCGACCACGCGGTGAAGTCACCGCGGGCGGCGACGTCCCGCATGTCGCGCATCAATTGCAGGTAAAAATGCACGTTGTGCACGCTCGCCAGCTGCGCACCGAGCATTTCGTTTGCGACAGCAAGATGCCGCAGGTAGGCGCGCGTGAACCCACGGCAGGTGTAGCACTGGCAGTCGGGATCAGCAGGCGCCGCATCCCGGGCGTAGCGCGCCAGCCGGATGTTGAGGCGGCCCCTGGAGGTAAACAGCATGCCGTTGCGCCCGTTCCGAGTCGGCAATACGCAGTCGAACAGGTCGTACCCCATCCCGACAAACCGGATGAGGTCTTCGGGAGGGCCCACGCCCATCAGATACCGCGGCCGCTCGGCGGGCAAGGCCGTGACCGTCTCCGCCGCCAATGCTATGGTCAACTCCCGCTCCTCTCCAACACTCAAGCCCCCCACCGCATAGCCTGGAAAGTCCAGCGCGACAAGCGCGCCGGCCTGTCGCGCTCGCAAGTCCTGGTAGCAGCCACCCTGCACGATGCCAAACATGAGCTGGCCCGGTGCGACCTCGACGCGACGGGAGCGTGCGGCCCACTCCAGCGTGCGTGCTGCGGCGCGCTCGGCGTCCGCTCGCGTGGCAGCCCCCGAGACGCACTCGTCCAGCACCATGACGATGTCAACGCCGAGGTCCACCTGAAGCTGCACGACGGCCTCTGGGGTCAGAAACATCGGGGTCCCATCGAGGTGGGAGCGGAACGCCACACCCTCGCGAGTTACCTGGCGCAAGCCGGCGAGGCTGAAGATCTGATAGCCACCGCTGTCGGTGAGAATTGGCCCCTCCCAGCCGATGAACCGGTGCAACCCCCCGAGTGCCTGGATGAGCGCCACGCCAGGGCGCAGGGCGAGGTGGTACGCGTTGGCAAGGATGATCTCGGCACCAGCCTGCTGCAGTTGCCATGGTGTGATGCCCTTCACGCTACCTTGTGTGCCGACGGGCATGAAGGCGGGTGTCGTGACAGTGCCGTGCGCGGTGCTCAGCAGCCCGCAGCGCGCGCCACCATCCTGCGCCGAAATACTGAAAGGAGGTGCAGACGTTGGCACGTCGTGCATGGGGGCACTGGCTGTGTCACACGGCGTAGCGGCACTGGGCGTCGCGATCGTCATTGAATGAGCATCGCATCACCATAGCTGTAGAAGCGATAGCCACGGCGCATGGCATCGGCATAGGTCGCAAGAATACGCTCACGACCTGCAAGAGCACTGACCAGTAGCAGCAACGTCGAGCCCGGCAGGTGCAGGTTGGTAAACAGCGCATCGATGACGCGGAACTGATAGCCGGGTACGATAAACCGGTCGGCCCAACGCGCCCCAGGCTGCACGCCGCCGTTTCCACAGGCGGCAGATTCCAACGCACGCGTGGTGCTGGTACCCACGGCGACTACTCGGCCACCGGCGGATTTGACGCGTCGGATAGCAACGGCCGTTGCCGGTGGGACGTTACACCATTCCGGGTCCATCACGTGCCGGCCAACCGCCTCGGTGCGGATCGGCAGAAACGTCCCCGGACCCACATGCAGGGTGACGGACGCAATCCCGATTGCGCGGGTGTGCAAGGCCGCCACCAGCGCCGGGGTGAAGTGCAACCCGGCCGTCGGCGCCGCAACGGCGCCAGGGGTGGCGGCAAAGATGGTCTGGTAGCGATGCCTGTCGAGAGGCAGGGGGCCGTCTGGACGTTGGATATACGGCGGCAGGGGAATTTCACCCTCGCGCTCGAGCAGCACACAGACATCGGTGTGCTGCGGGAACGCTACGGTGTAGCGTCCATCGCCGTGAACTGCCGACACGGTTGCAGGCGTGCCGTTTCCCAGGCTGAGCGGGGTGCCCGCCCGCAGCCGTTTCGCGGGCTTCCCGAGACAGACCCAGGCGTTCTCGGCCGGATCCGCATAAGCGGGCGGCACGGGAACCGAGCCCGCTGGCGGTACGGTGGGGCAAATCAGCAGTAGCTCCACGGCTCCCCCCGACGGTGTCCGTCCGAAGAGGCGCGCGGGCATCACCCGGGTGTCGTTGACTACTAGTAGGTCGCCCGGCTGCAGATGCTCCGGCAAGGCATGGACGTGGGTGTGTGTCGACGTGCCAGTGCGCCGGTCGAGTGCCAGGAGCCGCCCCTGGTCGCGCTGCTCTGCCGGGACCTGGGCGATCAACTCCGGCCGCAGGTCGAACTGGAAGTCAGACAGCATCAAAGATGTGTCTGCGCACTGCTTTGAAGGCGCCACACTCTCCATGACGAAGGCCGGTCAAAAAAAAGGCACCGCAGCGGGTGCCGGGTCATTCCGTCAGCAACCAGGCTGGCATTAAACACAAGGCCCCCGGCGAGTCAAGGTGCGGCGGCTGGCAGATACTTGTCCTCCGGACAGTCCCTGCTGGCGCCGGTAGGTCGCCGCACTGCCGGCACGGTCTCCGCCGCCTGCCGGGGCCGCGCCGGCTTTCCTACGATTTGTCCGTCAGCTTCAGGAACGGTGTGAGCAGATCGATCGGCAGCGGGAAGATCGTGGTGGAGTTGTTCTCCGATGCCACCTCGGTCAGCGTCTGCAGGAAGCGCAGCTGCAGGGCCATGGGATGCTGGCCGATCACCGCGGAGGCGTCCGCCAGTTTCTGTGCTGCTTGGAACTCGCCCTCGGCGTTGATCACCTTCGCTCGCCGTTCACGTTCGGCCTCCGCCTGGCGCGCGATCGCTCGCTGCATTTCTTGCGGCAGGTCGATCTGCTTCACCTCCACCGTCACCACCTTGATGCCCCACGGGTCAGTTTGCGTGTCGAGGATCTCCTGGATGTGCGTGTTGATCTTTTCGCGCTCCGCCAGCAACTCATCCAGCTCCGCCTGGCCGCAGACACTCCGCAACGTGGTCTGCGCTAGTTGCGAGGTGGCAAACAGGTAGTCCACCACTTCGACGACGGCACGGTTGGCGTCGATCACACGGAAATACAACACGGCGCTCACCTTCACGGAAACGTTGTCCCGGGTGATGACATCTTGGGCTGGAACATCCATTGTGACCGTCCGCAGCTCAACCCGCTGCATGCGTTCGACAAAGGGAATGACGTAGATGATGCCGGGACCACGCGACGCAACGAGCCGGCCAAGGCGGAAGATGACCGCACGCTCGTACTCCTTCAGGATCTTGATGCCACTGACCACGAATGCGAGGACCAGCACTACAACGGTCGCTGCCGGACCAATCATGACCCCCTCCTTCCCCCTCAGCTTACGCTGTCTGCGGGGCGCTCCCTTCCTTTTCGCGCGAGACGCGGCGCACCGTCAAGCACATGCCGTTCACGCGCACGACCTCCACCAACTCGCCGACGTCGACGGATTCCGCTGCGGCCGCGTTCCAGTATTCGCCATGGACGAAGATCTTCCCTCCCGGCCTGCCAGGTTGCAGGGGTTGGCGTACCTCGCCGATCTCTCCGATGAGCCCTTCACGCCCGAGTGCTGGCTTGCGCCGCTGCGAGCCGACCACGAGGTAACTGACGATGAGGGTGAATCCCCCGAAGGTTGCTGCGGCCGCATACACGATTTTCGGGTCGACCGTCAGGTTGGATTCAGGAGTGTCGAAGAGCAGGAGAGAGCCGATGACGAAGGCAACGATCCCGCCGACCCCAAGCACGCCGAAACTGGGTAAGAACAGCTCGGTGATCAGCAACGCCAGACCAAGGACGATCAGCGCCAGGCCACTGTAATTGATCGGCAGCACTTGCAGCGCCGTCATGCCCAGCAGCAGGCAGATGACGCCAGCGACACCCGGGAAAAAAACTCCGGGGTGGGTGAACTCCACGTACAATCCCAAGAGGCCCGCCATCATCAGGAGATAGGCGACGTTAGGGTTGGCCAGGATGTTGAGGAACTTCTGCTTCACGCGCATGTGTCTGGTGACGATCTCTGCGCCGGCGACGTGCAGCTGCAGAGGCTGGCCTTTGACGCGGACCGTTTTCCCCTCGACTTGGCGCAGCAGATCCTGGCGGTTCGCAGCGACGACGTCGACGACCCGCAGCTTCAAGGCCTCCTGGTCCGTAATGGAGACACTCTCCCGCACCGCCTTCTCGGCCCATTCGACATTGCGACCTCGCTCTTGTGCGATCGTCTTGATCAACGAGGCCGCAAAGTTTTCGACTTTCTCGCGCATGTCACCGCCGATGTTCTGGCCTTGCCCGCCTACGGGGTGCGCGGCACCGATGTTCGTTCCGGGGGCCATGGCGGCGATGTTGGCCGCCAGTGTGATGAACACTCCGGCAGAGGCTGCGCCGGCACCGCTCGGTGCGATGTACACGATAACCGGCAGCGGTGCGCCCAGGAGGTCCTTGACGATCGACTTGGTCGAGTCGAGCAAGCCCCCGGGGGTGTCCAGCTCGATGACCAGTGCTTGGGCGCCGTCCCTGCCTGCGCCGGCGATCGATTCGTGAATGAAGTCGGCAATGGCAGGATTGATGCCCGCGTCGACGACGATCAGGTCCACCCGCGTAGCGCTGGTCGCCGGCGCGGGCTCTTCACCTCGTGCCGCCGCCGTGGCAGGCGCGCGCCGCCCGGGGCGCTGGGGCCCGGCAGTCGCACGGCTCCCCGTCCACGTGAGCAGTGCGAGCGAATAAAGAAGGAGAGCGATGCTCCTGCCCGAACGGCGCGCACGCCCTGTCACGCGGAGCGCTCCAGCTCGCGCAGTACCAGCTTGACGTCTTCCCACACCAGCTTCTTGTCGCTGGGATTGCGCAGCAGGTAGGCGGGATGCAAGGTGGGCATGAGCTTGACGCCCTGCCAATCATACCAGTGCCCGCGCAGCCGCGAGATCGGCGTGCGCAACCCAAGCAGCGTCTGCGCCGCGAAGGTCCCGAGCGCGACCACTACCCTTGGCCGCACGATTTCAATCTGTCGGAGCAGGAAGGGTTGGCAGGCGGCGATTTCCTCGGGCTCGGGATTGCGATTGCCCGGGGGCCGGCACTTGATGACATTGGCGATGTACACGTCGGCCCGGCGCAGCTTCATGCCCTTGGTAATGATCTCGGTCAGCAGCTGCCCGGCGCGACCCACGAACGGCTCCGCCTTGAGATCTTCATCGCGTCCGGGACCTTCGCCGACAAACATGAGCGCGGCACGGGGGTTGCCGACGCCGAAGACGATGTGTGTGCGCCCACGTGACAGCTTGCAGCGCTGACAATCGCCCAGCTCGCGCCGCAGCTCGTCCAACGTGGCAGCGCGGCGCAAGCCGGGAGCCGTGAACAAGTCACCGGAGACAGCCGCAACACGCAGGGGCGCTGCAGGCCGGGATGCGAGCGGTGGTGACGGAGCCGGGGACGCCATCCGCCAGCTGCTGGCGCTCCCCTTGCTGGCGGCGCGAGCCGCTGCCGCGACGGCCCGCGGCAAACACTCGACGCCGGTGGACTGCTGGTACTCGACGTAGGCACGCACCTGAGCAAGGAGCATCCGCAAGCTGGCTTGAGCCGACTGCATCCGGGGAGTAGGATCCGGTGCCATGCTGTGGTTCGCGAGTTGTACCTTCTTCCTCGTACTCGTCGTCCCGGTTCACGCCTGGGCCTGGGGACCCATGACGCATCTGGCGCACGGCTCCGAGGTACTCCAAAACCTTACCATCCTGGGGTTGTCGCTTCAACGCCTGTTGCGCCGCCACCGCCTCGAGTACCTCTATGGCTGCGTGGGTGCCGACATCACGCAGGCGAAGAAGTATACCCGTGCGCAGCAGGCGCACTGCCACTCGTGGCCGGTCGGCTGGGCGCTCCTGCAGCGCGCGGAGAACGCCCCGCAGCGCGCCTTCGCGTACGGGTACTTGACGCACCTGGCCGGTGACGTGTACTCGCACAACCACTTTGTTCCAACGCAGCTGATTGTGAGTTTCCGCGCGCACACGCTCCGGCATATCTACTGGGAAGCCCGTTTCGATGCCTTGCAACACTCGGCCAACCGTGACGTTATCCGGGAGATTCGCAGCTGTCGCTTCCCGGAATGCGACGCCCTGGTGAAGGAAGTGGTTGCCCGCACGCTGTTCTCGTTTCGCACGAATAAGCAGATCTTCGACTCGTTTATCGCCGTGCACGACCTCGAACAGTGGCACCGGGTCATGCGGCGTCTGATCGGACGCTCACGCTACCCGCTGGCGCACGACGTCGTGGAGCGGTACAACGCCGCCTGCCACGCGTCCATCGTCGATCTGCTGCAGAGCGGCAAGCAGGCGGACTGCCAGACAGCCGACCCCACCGGTCTGGAAGCGATCAACTTGGCGAAGGCGGTGCGCCGGATGCTCAAGGGTCTGGAGCGACGCCGGCAGATGTCACAGAAGCTACGCGACGAGATCACGGCGCTGGATCAACGCTTGGACATCAAGCCCGTTGCCGTTCCGCCGGTTATGCATCTTTCGTTCGCCCACTGACCGCCTGGCGTCGGGCTCGTGTGCCATCCACGGCCGCGCTGCGGCACCAGGTACCGTGCACGTGCGGCCCCGAAGAACGCGACCGCGTCGGGCGTCGCGGAGTCGGGGGAGCATGAACGCTCACGCGGACTGCACTCTGCCGGACGCGCAGACCGTCGTCGAGCGCTGTTGCTTGAGGACGACGACCCGATCGAGGATCCGATCCGCTGCGGCGTCCTTGCTCATCAACGGCAGCGATTCGCGGTGCCCCGTGCGGTCAATGAGGGTGATCGCATTCGTGTCGGCCGCAAAACCGCTCTGCGCACCCGAGACGTCATTGGCAACCACCAGGTCCAGACCTTTCTCAGCTAGCTTGCGCTGCGCGTTCGCGATGACACGTTCGGTTTCGGCCGCGAACCCGACGAGCAGCCGCGGGCCCTTGCGGGCGGCTAGCTCAACGAGGATGTCTACCGTGCGGTCGAGCTCCAGAACGAGCCGCCCACTGCCCTTCTTCAATTTCTGTCGCGCCGTCCGTGCTGGACGATAGTCAGCTACTGCGGCCGCCATGAAGAGCACCGAGGCGCTCTCGAATTCCGCGCTCACGACCTGGCGCATCGCGTCCGCGGTGATGACGTCGAGCCGGTGAATGCCGGAGGGCGTTGGCAGGCTGGTCGGGCCGCTCACCAGCCGTACGTCGGCACCGCGCCGCCAAGCGGCTGCCGCCACGGCAAATCCCATCTTGCCGGTGGACCGGTTGGAAATGAACCGCACCGGGTCGATCGGCTCACGGGTGGGACCCGCCGTGACCAACACCCGTTCGCCGCACAAGTCCTGCACCGCCACGGCACGCTGGATCTCCGCGACCAAGACGCTCGCGTCCGCCAGCCGCCCTTTCCCTTCCCAGCCGCAGGCCAGGGCCCCCTCGCCAGGCTCCACGACGCGGCACCCGCGGGCCCGCAGGCGCTTCAGGTTGTCCTGCACGATGGGGTTCTCGTACATGTTGACGTTCATTGCTGGCGCGATGATGATGGGCGCACGCGTCGCGAGCAGCACCGTGGTCAAGAGGTCATCACCGATGCCGGCCGCGATTTTGCCGATCACGTTGGCTGTCGCCGGCGCGATGACGATCAGGTCCGCACGATCGGCGAGTTGGATGTGTCCGATCTGAGACTCCTGCGTCAGGTCGAATGTATCGGTGGCCACCGGCTGGCCGGTCAGGGTCTGCAAGGTCAGGGGTGTGATGAAGTGCCGCGCACCGGCAGTCATGATGACCCGGACTTTCGCGCCCAGGCGCGTGAGCGTGCGGACGAGGTCGGCCGCCTTGTAGCAGGCGATGCCGCCGCTCAAGCCCGCGACGATCATCTTGCCGTCAAGCGGTGGCACCATCAGCCTCCGACAGCCGTTCCACCTGCTGCATCGACACCCCTTCTCGTGCCAACGAGTATAACCCCGCCGAGACAATGGCGACAAACTGCGTCACTTGCGCAACGATGGAGTATGCGATCGCGTGGCTTTCGGACACCTGAAAAATGGCCAGTGACAGGACACATCCCAGCTGGAAGGCACCAATGGCGCTCGGTGCCGACGGTACCGAGACCGCGATTGCCACGACGGCGCTGACCGCGATCGAACCAACGAGCAGCGGCACGGGCAACTCGAACTGCAACAGGCCGAGCAGATAGATTCCCGAAATCGCGAGCCAGAGGTAGAGCGACCACGCGAGCACCTGGAGGAAAGTCAGTGGACTGTCCAGGATCTCGAGGGCCTGGATGAAGCCGCGCACGAAACGGTCGATCGGTTCGGCCAGCCGGTGAGGCAGTAGGCGCAACCCCCCGTGGACCAAGCGCAACGCCAGTGCCTCTTGCCACCGGATGAAGGCAACGCCACTGCCGATGGCGACTGCCAGGGCGCAGAGCCGGTAGCCCCATTGACGCACTTCGCCGGAGACTGCCACCAGGGATGCCGCGACCCCGAAGAGGAACAGAATGGTGAACATGTCGAAGATGCGTTCGAGGACGATGGTGGCCAGGATCCCGCCCAGCGGCTCGTGTTCCTTGCGGCTCACGAACACGGGACGAATCACTTCGCCTACACGCAGCGGTAGCAGCGCGTTGGCCGCAAAGCCGATGTTCGTTGCGGCGAACAACGTCCGCAGGGGGGGAGTACCCACCGGGCGCAGCAACAGCCGCCAGCGCTGCGAGCGGATGTACAGCGTCCAGATGGTGACCGCGTACATCGGCAGGACGTAGAAATAGTGCGCCGCCGCCAGGGCGGCGAGCGCCTCGCTCCAATCGACCTTGCGGACGGCGAAGCCGAGAAACACCGCCGAAACGGCAATGCTCACGGCAATACGCACGGTTCGGTTCACGGCGGGCGCTCCCTTGTCTCGGCGCTGGCGTCGTCCTCCCCGAGCGCAGCCATTCCCCACCCGAACACCGTCGCGCCAACCACCATCAGAGGCACGCCGACCCAGACGGCGTGCGTATCCAACATGATACCCGCTCCGATCATCAGAACAAAGGTCCCGCCAACGCGTTTGGCTTTGCCGGCGAGCGCCGCGGGTACGGGGCTAGCCATGGGGCGGGTTTCCCAACACGCGCCAGATGTACACGACCCGCTGGATAGCCGTGAAGTTCACCAAGACGGCGAGCGCAAGAAGAGTGAGGATGATCAGCGAATAGGGCGTGCCGGGTACCCACGCTCCGGCCGTGTGCTCGAACAGGGCACCGAAGATCGTGCCGAATCCGAGGATGACGTAGCGTTCCGGCCGCTGAAGCAAGCCGACCGTACACGCCGCTCCCAAGCCCTCTCCCCGTGCCCGGGCGTAGCTGACGATTAGCCCGCCGACGAGGGCAAAGAGAACGGCCCAGAGCACCCAGACATGGCGGAAGAAGACTGCAAGTCCGAGGTAGGCGAACGAATCGGCGTAGCGATCAATGATCGAGTCCAGGAATGCGCCCCGCGCACTGCCGGTGTTGGTGCGGCGGGCGACGCGACCATCAACGATGTCGAGCGTACCGGTGAACAGCAGGAGCCAACCGCCGGTCAGCAGCAGCCCCGTCGCGTAGCAGTACCCGACGAGCAAGCTGCCTGCCAGCTGCGCGTACGACAGCCAGGCGGGTTTGATGCCCCAGCGTACACAGAGCTCTTCGAACGGCCGTAAATTCTCGAAATACCAGCCGCGGACACCCGGCCGCAGTACCGCAGACCCACGCACAGCGTCCAGGTTATGGGAGCGCCGCAGGTAGCCCCCTAGGCTGAAGATCGCGATGGCGGCGATGAAGGTGAACACGGCACACGCCAGTGCCGCATCGAATGTCCAGCTGGGATACTCCACCGCCTGCGCACGAAATCGTATCCTTATACCCGACCGGTGCAGCGGCCGCAATCGGATGCTAGCCGATGATCGTCGGAGCCGGCGTGCTCTGTCGCTGCGCTTCGGCGCTGGCCACAACCTTGCCGGCGACTTGCAGGAACAGCTGACTCACCGGGTGGTCCGGCCGGTCGATGAGCAGGGGCTTGCCGGCATCGCCAGCGGCGCGGATGTCGAGGAGGAGCGGGATCTGAGCAAGCAGCGGAACGCCGAAGCGGGCAGCGATCCCCTCACCGCCACCAGCCCCAAACACATCCTCCCGCTTGCCGCACTTCGGGCACTCGTAATAACTCATGTTCTCTATGATGCCGAGCACCGGCGTGTTCACCTGCTGGAACATGGCGATGCCCCGTTGCACGTCCAGGGTGGCGACCTGCTGCGGAGTCGTCACGATCACCCCGCCTGCCAACGGCACCTGCTGCACCAGCGTCAGCGCTGCATCCCCGGTGCCGGGCGGCAGATCGATCACAAGGACGTCGAGAACGCCCCACTCGACGTCCTTGAGAAACTGGCGCACCAGTCCCATGACCAGCGGGCCGCGCCAGATCACTGGTGACTTGTCGTCGAGGAAGAAACCAATGGACATCAGCCGCAAGCCATACTTCTCCAGTGGATGGATGCGCTTGTCTCCGGCAGCGCGCGGGCGTCCGCTGACGTCGAGCATGATGGGCAGGCTGGGACCGTACACGTCCGCATCCAGCAAACCCGCGCGGTGACCCAGGCGGCTCAGCGCCAAGGCCAAGTTCGTTGCCACGGTTGACTTGCCGACCCCACCCTTCGCGCTGGCGACGGCTACGATGTCTCGCACCCCAGGTAATGGTCTTTGCTCACTCGGTGTCATGCGGTGGTCTCTTGGGGACGTGTCGGGTGGCATTGCTGGCAGGGGCACAGCTGGCGCAATGTTTCGTAACTGTAGATGCCGGTGTCGTGACCGTCACTCCACCGGATGCTGATTGCGTAGCGGCCGACCACACTGATCTGAACCGGATACAGCTGCCTTGCACTGTCCAGGATAGGCAGGGCGCGCTTCGGTTGACCTTCGCGACAGCTGGCGCAAGGGCAGTTGTCTCGTAGGTAGCGATTCAAATACACGCTGCGGTGACCGTCGTTCCATTCGATCTCGACGCTCTCTGTACCGTCGCGTTTGATGACTATCGGGGCGAATTGCATGGCAAGCTGTGTCCTTGTCGAACGTCAACCTAACGAGTCCGCGATCCAAAAGCAACGTGCACCGCTTACCCCGCCCGGTCCCCCGGCGTTCGCCGTCACCTTGACTCCGCCGTCGTTTTCACATTAGCTGGTGGTCAACGTGCGCAAGGACAGTGTGTGAGCGACGCCGCAAAGGACGAGATGCGCGGGCGTATCCAGGCTCCCGACCTGGCACTTGCCGAGGCGCTGCAACTCGTCGAGGCGCAATTGGCGGGTCAGGTCCGGTCGCGCGAGGCGTTGTTGGGAAATATCGCTTCGTATCTCATCGGCTCGGGCGGCAAGCGCGTACGCCCGGCTGTCACGCTGCTGGTTTTTCGCGCCTGTGGAGGTCGAGAACTCCGGGACATTGTGGATATCGCCACGGCACTGGAGCTGATTCACTCCGCCTCCCTGCTCCACGATGACATCATAGACGGCAGCGGTGTTCGCCGGGGGAAGGACTCGGCGTTTCGCAAGTACGGTCTCGCCAGCACGCTGGTCGCCGGCGATTTCGTGTTCAGCCGCGCGTTCCAACTCTGCGCGCGTTTCGAGCAGAAGCTCATCAACTGGGCGGCCGAGGCGTGCGTCAGCCTGACCGAGGGCGAGATCATGCAAGCACGCTTTCGCCATAACCCGAGCGTGACGTTGGCGGATTACCTGGAGATCATCAGCCGGAAGACTGCCAGCATCTTTCAGCAGGGCGCCCGGACGGCCGCCTATGTTGCCGGGGCGGCCGAGCCGACGGTGGAGGCGATGGCGCGCTGTGGTTTCAACGTTGGGATGGCATTCCAGATGGTGGATGATGTGCTCGACGTGGCGGGCAGCGCGGCACGGCTGGGCAAGCCCATTGGGATCGATCTGCGCGACGGCAACCCGTCGCTCCCGATCGTCCTGGCTATCCGCCGCGACCCGGAGGTGGCGCGCGTCTTCGAGCAGGCTGCGCCCTCTGCGGGCGATATCCATACCGCTCTAACGCGCGTCGAGCGAAGTGGCGTCCTGTCCGAAGTGCGCCAGCTTGCCGCCCAGTACGGCGGGCGCGCCCGTGAAAGCGTGGACGTGCTGCCGCCCTCGCCGGACCGGGAGCGGCTCCGGCTCCTGATCGATCAGCTGCTGGAACGTGGCGAGTAGCCTCAGCGGAGCTGGATATCCACGTTCGCCGTTGGCTGACCCGCTCGCAGGACGAGACGAGTGCGCTGCCGGCCGCGCCCCGGCTTGCTGGCGCTGAGTACATACCCGTGCAGCGGCAGCCTCCGGAACATGAATGCCCCATTGGCGTCGGTCCGCGCGCGCCGTCGCGTCGGGCGCAACGCCAGACGGACCCCGGGGAGAGGTTGTCCAGCAGCGTCGCGTACCACGCCCGAGATGACACCGTTTCGGGCGATGAACAGCGGCACCGTGTCAAGCGTGCCGCTCAGCTCCAGGGTTGTGGGAGTCGGCTGCCCCAGGATTGGTACCGGTGGACCGATCTCGATGTCCACGAGCTTCACCGTGCCGTCTTGCGCATTCAACCGCGTACCGGTGATCATGTTGTTTTCCAGAACGGCCTTCCCCGTCTGGAGGGTGAAGGTGTAGCGCAGGGGCACGTCGGCTACGGTCAGACTCAGCCCGATGTCCGGGATACGGATGTTACCCGCTGCATCGATCGTCCCTTCGAATTGGTCGTCGTCGACATCCACGATCACCAAGCCAGCCAGGCCCGTATCGAAGGTACCCACCGGGAAGTCCGCACCGTTGAGGATCACACGGCGGCTCGGGGCGTCGATCGTCACACCAATCTTGGCGCCGGCGATGGGAATCGGGAACGTGAAGCCGAAGTCCGGTGCACCGACGTTGAAGGCCGTCACCACGAGCACCGCTTCAGTCGGCCCATTGCCGACCGGGCCGTGAGGTGCCTTGAGGAACGCTTCGAGGTCGGCCAGTTGCTCCTGACTCAGGAACGAGGCGCGGCCGTGCTGATCGTCGATGTTGCGGCCGGCGGCCGGATCATCACAGTCCTCGAAGGCGCTGCTGCAAGGGCGGATCACGTCCATCAAGGTGGCGGCGCTGCCGTCATGCAGATAGGGTGCCGTGTTCCAAGCGTCGACCAGCGACGGTGTGATGTAGGCGGTCACTGGGCCGCGCGAGGCGGGAATCGGTTGAAACGCGTTCTGGAAAACGCCTCCAGCGGCGGTGTTCGAAGCAATCGCGAACGGGTCGGTGCGGTCGAAGATGTTCGCTGTACCGACGTCATGGCGCAAGAACGGGTTGTTGGTGGGGCTCGCCGGCTGTGCGGGATCGAAGTCTCCGGCTCCGGCTGACAGTGGCCGTTTGTCGGTGAACTGCTGATTGTCGCGCGAGGGGCCATTGTGGCACCTGGCGCAGCCGACCCGCGGGTCGTTGAAGATTGCGCGGCCCCGCCGGGCGGCAAAGGAGATGGCCTCCCCATCCTTGCCGATGTTCGGGTTCCGAACGAACTCCGCGACGCTGTACACGTAGTCGGCGAGGTGCGTGAGGCGGATGCCGGCAATCCCGCTCGCTCCCGGGATCGCCCGGTTGGGGGCGCCGAGGTCGGGATTCGCGTCCACCGGATCTGTGGTGTTGGAGCGCATGATCAGCGCGCCGATGCACTTGTTGGGCAAGTGCTCGTTCCCATCGCAGTCTCCGGCCCCCATCAGTGAGCGAAACGTGAATTCGAAGTCCTCGACCTCGTCACGGTCGGCGTTCCAGTGGATCGTGCCCATCGGGTTGAAGAAGCGCTCCTGCGCCGCCGCGACAGCGGGGCTGTTGACCGGGACGAAGGCCGGGTTGGCTTGACAGGTCATCAGCGGCGAACCGCTGCCACACGCGGCGTCGAAGCCACATGGCATCCCGATACGGCTGCTGTCAGCGGCGGTAGGTCCGCAGGTGCCGGGGGCGAAAGAGGCACGGCCACGCAGGTCGATGGTGTTGCGCAGGCTGCTCCCAAACTGTGACATGTCCCAGCTCCGCCCATCGTTGCCCGCGTCGGCGTGGCACGACGTGCAGGCAACGTAGGAGGCATCGTGCGCCGTGCTGACGACCGCACCGGGCTCCGACGGGGAAGACGGGCTCTGGAAGTTGCTGGGCGGGATGGGAATGTCTTCCCCGATGTCGTTCGGAATGCTGGCGTCGCGTGCCGCCGTACTGAACAGGATCTTCCCGTCCAGCACCTCGGGCGGCAGCGGGTCCCGATCAGTGCTTTCAATGACGGAGATCACCTGCGGCAGGCAGGCCCTGCTGCGTACGCACGTGATGCCCGGCGCACAGTCACTGTCGGAGCCGCAGGCCTGCTGTTGCTGGTCGTCGCCACAGACGCCCGGTTCCGCGGTCCCAGCAGGGCAGTCGAGGCGGCTGGAGCACGGGACGTCCGGCGCGTTCTTGCAGCGGAAGCTGCCAGGCTCGACGTTCACCACGGTCACCGTACGTGAGAGAAAATTCGCCGTGTAGGCACGCCGGCCGTCCGGCGCGAGCGCTACGCCGATCGGCGTGGTGCCGATGCCGTCCGCGATCGGCCGCATGGCGTTGAGGGCGACGTCGTAGTCGAGGCCCGTCAGTGCGATACCGCCGCCTTGCAGCGGCACCGGATCTTCGGCACGCAATTGCGCCTGCGGGGGGATGATGAAGGGAGCTTCTGACTGGGTATCGAACGCGTTGGCCGAGCAATTGCCGGGCGCAAACTTCGGCGGGTTGCCGAGGACCGTGCCGCTGCGCGCCGTGTTGAACAAGGAGAAGCTGTTGAAAGTCCGATCGACGGTGTACACCACCGTCCCGTCGCTGGAGAACGCCAGCCCCGAAGGGAGGTTGGTCTCGTCAATGTCAATCGACGCCTTCACGGTCCCACTAACCAGGTCGATGCGGGCGATGAACGCGCGGGTGACGTCGTGAAACGATGCCTTGGTGATGTTGCGGCGCCGCGCGCTGTCGGTGTCGTCCGGGAACGACGTGAAGGGGAAGGGAAATCGGTGCGCAGCAGGAAGCCCCTGGAAAAAGTTGCTGCGGATGAACAGGCCCTTGGTCGCCACGTTCTGGCGCGTGCCAGCCACCCACAGCTCGTTGGCCACCGCCGGGGGGCTCTCGGGTGGGGTGAGGGCAATGGCCGACATGAGGTTCGGGACCCCCTGACCGGAGTTGATAGTTTCGCAGGTGCTGGTGTCCATCGGAATGTCAAAGACGCGCGCGACGACGTTGTTGAGCGCGTCGATCTCGGTGACGTGCCCCGTGGTTCCAGGCTCCTTGGTGAGGAAGTGCGTCACGTAGACGTTGGCGTCGTTGCCGCTGACGGCGATGCCGCGCGGTGCCGGCCAGCGGAGCGCGATCGTGGCGAGCTCACGCAAGTCGGGATCGAGCACGACCAGGACGTTGGTCCGCTCACAGCTCACGTACACACGGTCGCCATCGAGATTCACCGCCACGCCGTACGGCGCGCAGCCGTACGGGAGTTGGTGGATCAGCATGCTGTTGCCGTCGGCTTGGTCGAGACGCACGAGCCGATCGTCGTCCTGCACCGCGACGTAGACATACCGCGAGCCCAGCAACGCGAGTGTGCGCGGATTGCGCCCTACCGCAAACTCGCCGAGTCGGCTCAAGCTGTTGGCGCCGATCTCTGCGACAGTTCCGGAATCCGGATTGACCACCCAGACGGTCTGGCTGTCCGGGCCGACGGCGATCGCCGAGCTGTTCGTCGGATCACCACCCTGATGCGCCTGTGCCGCCCCCACGGTAAGCAGCAACACGACCAGACCTGAGGAGAAGCCACGTACGACCCTCATGATGCCACCTCGCTCCAAGTAGATGAACTGGTGCCATCTCTAGAGCGAAAGGGACTGATCCGTCAACAAGAAAATGAGAGAAGACCCACGACGCTGGCCCAGCCGAAGCTCCAGGGAGCGAGCAAAGCCCCGGCAATGCGGCGCCTGAGTTAGTCTGGGAGGACGCTCCTGAAGGCGAAGTGCGGGTGCTCAGAGCGATGCCGCGTGCCGATCGTTGTCTGAAGACACCGGCTGCGGGTAGGGAAGAGGTTCTTCCGGTTGCGGCGCTCCCGGCGAGACCTGGGTCATACGCCCGTCCTTCGAAACACGAAAGTCGTTGCCGCTCCAGTGCACCGTGTTATCAAGGAAGCACAGCGCCCACACGGTGGAGACGAAGAGGTCCTTCAGCGGGACGAGGAACGCTGCGCGGAAGCCGAGCGAGGCGCCGAGGTAGC
Organism: Binatia bacterium; assembly: GCA_046757585.1. Taxonomy (GTDB): domain Bacteria; phylum Desulfobacterota; class Binatia; order HRBIN30; family HRBIN30; genus JBHHYR01. The sequence continues at coordinate 16,562 of JBHHYR010000039.1, forward strand.
GGGTGGCGAAGCTGCGCGCCGTCAGTATCCGAATGCCATAGAGCAGCGCCGCGACGAGCAACGCGCCCGTGCTGAAGTGGTTGTACAGGACGTTCAGGGTCGCCCACAGGGTACCGTGGGTCAGCACCGATCCCAGGTACCCGCCTGGCCGGCAATTGCGATACGTCCGCGCCCACCGCAACTGGTGATCGAAGAGCCGACGCCACGTGCGAACCGACAGCACGGTGTCAACGACAACGTCCGACAGCTCCAGCTGGTAGCCACGGGCCGCGATGCGGTAGCCGAGGTAGTAATCGTCGGCGAGGTAGTCGGCGAGAGGCAGAAACCCGCCTATCTCTTCAAGCGTCGAGCGCCGCAGAGCCATGGTGGCACCGAACGCGTACGTCGGCGTCTCGACGACGCGGGCCACGAACACCATCGACGCGAAATCCGTGTTGATGAACAGCGACTCCACCAACGTCGGAAGACCGCCGGTGTTCACAGCCCGATACAGACAGGTGACGACGCCGACGCGGCGGTCGTCGAGCGGCGCGACGATGCGCCGCAGGTAGTCGCGCGGCACCCGGATGTCACTGTCCGCAATGACGATGATGTCGTGCCGCGCGGCGCGGTAGGTGTTGTGAAGGTTGCTGACCTTGTAGTTTGTACCATAGACACGGCCGTCCACGACGAGGTCGATCTGCACGGTCGAAAAGCGCGCCTGCAAGCGTCGGACGACCTCCACGGCCGGATCATTCGCATCGGCGACACCAAAGACGATCTGAAACGTTGGATAGTCCTGCCGGCAGAAGGTGGCGAGGTTCTCATACAGCTCGACGTCGAGGCCCTTCAGCGGCTTGAGGATGGTGACACCGGGAAGCGCACTGCCGGACCCGTCGTGCCCGTTGGCGCGACGGGCCTGCCGAAAGAAGTCCCACGCGCTGTAATAGCCGATCAAGTAAAAGGCCAGCGCGACGGCAATGCCGATCGCCGGGAGCAGCTGGATAGCGTGATTGGGTGAGAGCAGGTCGCACATGTATGCTTAACCGATTGGTCAGGGCCGCAGGCAAAAAAAGCCCACTTCACCCGCGGGCAGTGGACCCCCTTTTGGGCACTCTCTATATCACTCGCTGTGGCAAGTCAATTTCTGCGGGGAGGAGTCGGCTACCCCTTCCCCGCTCGCAACGCCTGCACCACGCACGCGGTTCCAGGCTGCCCGGACTATGAGCCAAGCGCGCGCTCCGGGCTCCTGGGCGAGATCAGATTACTGGCTGCGCGGAGGGCGAGCGCTGTTATGGTCAGCGTCGGGTTGTATCCCGAGGAGGTGACGAAAACGCCACCATCCATGCAATACAGGTTGTCGACGTCATGGAACTTCCCGAACCGATCGCACACCGACGTCTGTGGATCGTTGCCCATGCGAAGGGTTCCCATGATGTGGCGTGACTGCGAGGGCGAATCGGCTGGGGCGATGAAGCCGAACTGCGCGCCGGCAGCCTTGAGGACATCCAGCAGCTTGGGCGAATAGAACTCGCGCGCGTCGCTTTCGAAACGGCTGTTGGCGTAGGTAATGCGCGGCACGGGCAGCCCGAATACGTCGCGCACGCGCGGATCGAGGTCGATCTGATTGGTGCGCTGCGGGGCGTCTTCCGCCTGCATCTCCAACGCTGCGAGGCGGGCGCGCAACGGGCTGTTGAGCAGCAGTTGCTTGAGGGTGATCTTACTGCCCGTAAAGCGAGTAAGCGCCAGGGCTTGCACGTTGCTCTTGGCTTCGGTGATCGCCTCCGAATTGGTGCCAAACTCGATGATGCCGCCCAGCTTGCGGCGGGGATCGATGCGTTCCCCGCCCGGCAACACACCACGAAAGTCGGAAATGCCGTGCGTGACCGCGCGCCCGCGCTCCCCGTGAAAGCGCTGCTTGAAGATGCCGACGGCGATGGTCTGGAAGTGAAACATGAGATTGCGGCCCACCAGCCCACTGCTGTTGCCGAGGCCCGGGCCGCCCAGGTCCGACAGGAGGCAGAGGCGCGCGCTTTCGATTGTGCTGGCGGCGAGAATGAACTGATCGGCCGTGGCCTGCTGGCGGTTCCCGTCGGCGTCAACGTACTCGACCCCAGTCACATGCTGCCCGCGGTCGTGAAGCAGCCGCGTGACCATGCAGTTGAAGCGTACCTGGCAGTTGCCGGTGAGCAGCGCTTCCCGCAACGCAGTGACCGCCGGAGACGATTTCGAGTTGATCGGGCACCCATACCCGGCGCAAAACCCGCAATCGATGCACGGCGGGCGCCCGCGGTACGGCCGCGAGGTGATGCCGGTGGGGAACGGAAACGGCGTATAGCCGTTGGCGCGGGCACCGTCGCGCAACACCAGCGCGACGTACATCGGCACGCCTGGCGGCATGACAAAATCGGTGCTCCGTGGTGATGCAAACGGATCGCTGCCTCGCTGCCCTTGCACCCCGATCAAGCGTTCGACGTCCGTGTAGAAGGGTTCCAGCTCGTCGTAGCTCAGTGGCCAGTCAGCGAAGTTCGTGCCGGGGAAGTCCAGCCCCTGCGACCGGAACTCGGACGCGAGCCGAAAGTCGACGACATTCAAGCGCGGAAGCTTCATGTCCGCGTGAACTGCAGCGCCCCCGACGGTACGTGGGAGCGTGTTCACGTCCTCGTTGACGTTAGCGGTGACGGCGGCGCGCGTCCGGAAGGTGCGCGGTTCCAGAAACGGATCCTGACCAATGAACCCGCGCTCGCTCAACTTCAGTTCGTCGTTGCTGTAGAGCGGAGCGGGCATGTTCGGCGCCGGATCATCCAGCCCGATGAAATAGTTCGGGCCGGCCTCGAGCACCAACACCTTCCGCCCCCCCACCACGGTGAGGGTCCGCGCCGCCGTCGACCCGCCAGCGCCACTCCCGATGATGATGGCGTCGAACTGGCCGAGGCTCGTATTGCCGAGCACGCCAGGTACTGCCGAAGGTAGCGAGTCCATTACCGGCAATCAGGGGAAATGTGGTCCGCCGACGAGGCGCACGAGGATGGTTAGAAACTGTGCCGTGGCCGCGTCGACCCCGCTGAAATCTTCATCAGGGTTGGGAGCCGAGTTCGGCTTGTCGGGTCGTTCGTTGTAGTCCATGGTTGCCTCGTTGAAGATCGAGTAGCCCAACGGTTGGCTGTCGCCGTCGTAGCCAATCAAGTCCCATCCCAGCCGGTTGGTGTTGCCGCCGTACTCCGGTGCGGCGAACATGCCTTCAAGGGTGTGATCGGTGATGAGGTCCACGAAGTCGCGATCGCTGGCGGCGAGGACGGCATCCTGCTGCGCCGCCGCCAACGCAACAAAATCGGCGCCGAACATCTGCCGGCTGGCGGATTGGATGCCGGCGAGGCCGGACCGGTAACGCTCACGCCAGCCGATCACGGGCCCCAAAATCGCGACATTGAAGTCGCTCCCGGGCACCGCCGCGGTTCCCAGCAGTTGCACCCGCCAGCTCATCAACTGCAGGCGTGTGAGCGGGATGAACCGCAGGAAATCGTTCGGCGGAAACGTGTCTGACGGCGTGCCGGTTCCGGGGTCGGGGAAGGGGTTGCGGCCGCTGAAAGGCCCGCCCGCAAAAACGGCGGCGGCTTGCAGCTGGGCGCCCGGCTGGAATAGCAGACCGGCGGCCGCTGCGGCGTCTGCTGCATCAATGGTTCCGTTGGCGTCAACATCGGCCCGCGGGCACGCTGCGTCACCGGCCAGGCCGGCCTGGCCGGCGACAGCGGCGAGATCGGCCGCCGTGACGGTGCCATCGCAGTTGGCATCACCGCCTGGGACAAACGAGAGCAGCGCATCGATGTAGTCCGGCGCGCCTGCTTCGACCGCGCCGGGCAACTCGTCGGTCGGCACGATGCGCCCGCTCACAGCGGTGACAATCTGTTTTTCCTCGGGGGTCAAGAAGCCGCCGGACGGTGGCGCCAGCGCCGCGGCGCGCGCCGGCCGCCACAGGAGCAAGCCGTGGCCTCGCACGACGCCGACGGCCCCACCGAGGATTCCCCAGCGCAGGACCTGCCGCCGGGTCAGTGCCAGACCCATAGGAAGGCCCCGGACTCAGCCCTTGCGCCGCGGCTTCATATCAAGGTCCGGCGGCGGCACGTCGGGCAGCTTCCAAACGATGTACGGTTTGTCTTTGAGCTCATGGAAGGCGTTAGCGGCTTCGACCGCCTTGTGAAACGCCCCTTCGAAGGCTGCAAAATCTTTCTTCGTGATCGTTTGCTGCAACGACCTCCAGTTTTCTTCGATGAATTGGAGCAGGGCGTCCTCGTGCTTCGGCCGCGTGAACGCGCCGAGCTCCATTAGCCCCTCGATCTCCTTTGCCTGGAACGCAGCCAAGGGCCAGTTCTCTGCCTTGGCCGCGTAGAACAGCTTCCACATTCGGGCGCCGATCTCGGGCATGATCCGGCCGAGCCCTGGCTGAATCATGACCACGTCTTCCATGGTCATCTCGCGGTGGCCGCTCCACAGAGTTAGCTCCTTGAGCTTCGCCAACAGCGTCGCATCATCCATGCACACACTTCCTAGCACGCTCTGCGAAGCGATGTCCAGTGTCTCGGACGCGTTCAGACTGCGTCACTGTCGGCGCGCCGGGGCGGCTATACGGACTCCGGCCTCCCTCTGGGGTGCGAAGAATCTTCGCCCTGATCGCGAGGTGCGCTTGCTCGGAATGGCACGCCCAGCCGCTACTAACACATGTGAGCTGACCCGCTCCCGGCTTGTTGTACACGCGGCGTGGATGGTAGGCTTGCCGATATTGTGCGAAGACGGTTGAAGACGTGCGGTGCGACGGGGCTCGTCTGCGGCTGCTCTCTCTTCATCGTGGCGTTCGGATTGCTGCTGTATGGGTCGGTTGCGACCGCTGGCGGCCAGGTGGGCACGCACGTGGCGGGGGCGCCGGACCTCACCCTCGACGTGAAGGAGCCGCTAGGGGTTGCCCGCCGGCAGTGGCCGATCTCGGCGGGGGTCCCGCTTGCGCCGGGGCTGGTCCATCATGCATCGCAGCTCCGTATGACCAGTGGCCGGACGCCGGTGCCGCTGCAGACACACGTGCTCAGTCGCTGGCCCGACCATAGCGTCCGCTGGGTGTTGCTGGACTGGCAAGCCGACCTGAAAGCAGGCGAGCAACGTCGTTTTCGGGTTACAGCCGGCACGCCTGCCACGCCGCCGCGGCCGATCAGGATCGTTGACCGAAAAGCCCGGGTGGAGGTGGACACAGGCCCCCTCCAGTTGAGCGTGCCGAAGAGTCGGTTCGCCATCCTCAGCGATGTCCGATTGAGCGGCCATCCGGTCACTGGCGGCCGCATCGTCTCGTTCTTCAACATTGACGGCAAGCGGATCGCCCCGCAGGCGCCCGATACTGTGGCGATCACCGAGCACGGGCCGTTGCGCGTGCGCCTTACACTCCGGGGTCACTACGCGTCCGGGTTCGACTACGTCGTGCGCATCGATGCCTTCGCGGGCCAGCCCTTCGTGCGCGTGTTCCACTCCTTCGAGCAGCACGGCCCCAGGCCGTATACGCCGGTACGCCAGATCGGCATCGAAGTGCCGATGCAGTTCCACGGCGCAGTTGCTTACAGCGCCGGCCGGGAGAAGGGCAGACCGTTTACGGGAACGGTGTCACCAAGTGGCTTCACACTGTTCCAGGAGGACAACGCCACGATGCACGTGGGCGGGGTCGCGCGCGCGGGCCACGCGGCTGGATGGGTGGATCTGCACGATGGGACGCATGGCATTGCCCTGGCGGCGCGGTTTTTCTGGCAGGAGTACCCGCAAAGTTTCCAGCTCCGGGAGGACGGGTTGACCTACAGCATGTGGGCACCACAAGCCCCGCCGGCGAAGGTTGGGATGGGAGCCGCCAAGACGCACGAGGTGGTTCTGTACCTGCACGGCAAGAAACCACCGCCGCCCGCGATGCTGGCCGTGCTCGGGCAGCCGGTGCTGGCGCGCGTGAACCCGCAGTGGATCGTAGCCAGCGGGGCTCTTCGAAACAGCGTTGCCCCAACGGCGGCGACCGTGCCCTTCTTGCGCCGGCTGCGGGAGGGCTACCGGCGTTATCAAACGCAGGCAGCGCGGGAGCGTTGGGACGACAGCGGGGAAGTGCACTGTCCGGACCCGGCACACGAACGGCCGCGCCGCGGCTTCTTCGGCATGTTCAACTGGGGAGATTGGAACTTCCCCGGGTATCACGACACGATCAAAGGGTGTGACGCGTGGGGTAACCTCGAGTACGATCTGACGCAAGTGCTGGCTCTGGCGTACGCTGCCACCGGCGAGCGCGCGTACTACATGGGCATGGTGACAGCGGCGCGGCACTTTATGGACGTCGATCGGATTCACTACCAGCGCGACCGCCCCAAGTGGGTCGGTATGAACCATCCGAAGAACCCGCTGCACTTCAGCTTCGAGCTTGGTGGCGTTGATCTCGGTCACACCTGGACCGAGGGGCTTCTCTCGTACTACGCCCTCACGGGCGATGAGCGCGGCCTGGAGGCTGCGCGTGGCATCGCCGATTATCTCGCCTTCCGGTCGCGTACGGTCCAGCTCGGCGGCAATCCGCGGCAGTGGGGCTGGCCGCAGATCGCGCTGGTTGCAGCGTACGAGGCAACAGGCAACGAGGCGTACAAGAACGCCGCCCGGGCCTATGCGCGCAGGAGCATGGCCGTCTATCGTCCCAACCAGGTTGAGCACTGGAAGATGGGCATTCTGGCGGAGGGGCTGTCGTACACGTATTCCATTTTCCCGGACCCGGCCATTCGGAAGTGGTTGATCGCGTATGCCAGCGCGGTGACTGCCAGCCGCGGGGTGGCTGACCCGCGCTTTGTTCCCGCCGTCGCCTACGTGGCCCGGCTCACTGGTCGAGAGAAGTATGCGCGCCTGGCAGCCGCGACGGTGTCCCGCTTGCAGTTCAGTAATTGGGGGAAGCCCTTGACCATTGCAGGGCGGATCGGTTTCCGCATCTTGTCCCTGGTGGGGGCTCACCCCCACAAGCACTAACCTAGCATAGCGAGGGAGGCGTGGGCGGTTTCGTGCCACATGAGGCGAGACCGCTCAGGGTTAGCAAGAAGCGGTCCGAGGACCGGTGCGGCGCCAAGCAGTTGGGAGGGCAGGAGGGGCCGAGCGAGCACCCCCCTCCAGCACGGGTGTGTCGCAGGAGGTGGCAGGTGGAAATCGCTTTGGTGTGCGCACCGCGCTCGTGCCGGGACTGCACGCGGCTCTGCATTGGAGGGCGCCGCTCCGTCGGCGCCGGTGGGGCGGCGGGGTGCCTCCACATCTCCTCTGCCGAGACCACAGCCGCCAGGGCAGACAATCCACCACCGCGCCGGCCCCGGGGCATTCGGGCGGGGCCTGCTCTCGTATGGATGTCACAAAGTGTCACATTTTCGGCCGTCTTTTTTGTAGACAATACTGTGCGTGGAGAATAGCCTGATTGGTAAGCCAGGAGCGGGTAGTGCGCACCTGCGCGCGAACAGAACGAGGCGCGCTGCAATGAAGCACAGGAGATTTGCCGGCCGGGCCACCCCCGGG
>JBHHYR010000040.1:0-23894 GCA_046757585.1 Binatia bacterium
CGCGTCCTGCAAGCGGTGTTCACGAGCCGCATCTACCAGTACTTCGTTGCTGCGGCTCCCGGCCTGAAAGAGCTCATGACCATTGGGAAGATCTGGTACGAAGCCGAGCGCGCCGACGACGGGCAGGGGGGGTGGGACCTGGTTATCTTCGATGCGCCAGCCACCGGCCACAGTTTGCAGTACTTGCGCATGCCGCGGGCGGCGCACGATGCCTTCGGGGCCGGTCTGGTCCGCCGGGAAAGCCGGCGGCTCATCGAGCTGCTCACTGACCCGCAACGCACGGCTGTGAACCTGGTGACCACGGCCGAAGAGATGCCCGTCAACGAAACGCTCGAGATGTACCATCAGATCCGCGACGATCTGCGCATGCCGCTTGGGTGGTTGTTCGTGAACCGCATGCATCGCGCCGACTTGCATGCGGGGGACGTGGCAGCACTGGAAGGGAGCTATAGCAGGATTCGGAATCCTCGTGAACGTGCCATCGTTGCGGAAGCACTGCACCGGGCTCAGGAAGAGATTGGCTGGAGCGGCATCAATCGGACCTACCTGCAGCGCCTGTCCACGGAGGTAGCCATGCCGCTGGTGGAGGTGCCCTTCATCTTCTCGGAAGAGTTCAGCGCCGCCCAGCTGACCACGATTGCCGAGGCCATCGCCTCCGGGGAGGGGCGTGTCGCACCTCGCGAGGTGCGGCGTGCGTAAGTTTGACGAGCTGTTGCGCCGGCACCGGGTGATCATCTGCGCCGGCAGCGGTGGCGTTGGCAAGACCACCACCGCGGCGTCCTTAGCGGTCTACGCCGCGCTGGCGGGCCGGCGGACGATGGTGTTGACGATTGATCCTGCCAAACGGTTAGCCAATGCGCTGGGTATACGCACGCTCGGTGGCGATCCCGCGCCCGTGACGATCGGCGAGCTGCCCGAAGGTATGCTCTCTGTGATGATGCTCGATCAGAAAGGGGCGTGGGACGAGCTGGTCGAGCATCACGCACCCTCGCCTGAAATTCGCGATCGGATTCTCCGCAACCATTTCTACCAGCACCTGTCGCAGAGCTTCGCCGGCTCGCAGGAGTACATGGCGATCGAACAGCTCTGCAGCCTGCATGCGAGCGGCGCCTATGACCTGATAGTGGTCGATATCCCACCCACACGCCATGCGCTGGACTTCCTCGAGGCGCCGCAGCGCATCGCCGACTTCCTCGATAGACGGGTGGTGAAATGGTTCGTGCGGCCATATTTTTCTGCTGGTTGGGCGACCATGCAGTTCGTCAACCGCACGGTCGGCTTCTTGTTTCGCCGGCTGGAAGAGGCCACTGGTATTTCTGCACTGATCGAGGTCTCGGAGTTCTTTACCTCCATGAGTGGGCTGTTCGAGGAGTTCGAGCCGCGGGTGCGCCGCGTGTACGCGTTGCTGCGCGCTGCTGACACCGCCTTCGTCTTGGTGGCGACACCCGAGGAGCAGGTGCTGAGTGAAGCGGAGTATTTTTGCCGCAAGGTGCGCGAGCTGGATATGTCGCTGCGTGGTGTCGTGTTCAACCGTACGCACCGCGAAATGACTGGCCGGCGGCGCGGCGTGAAGCCGGAGGAGGTCACACAGCTGATGGTGCGGCTTCTCGGCAGCCAGGAGCAGGCGGCGAGGCTCGCGGATAACTTCAACCGCTATGAGAGCCTCGGGCGCGGTGATGGGCTGCGGATGGAAGCGTTTCGCCGCCTGCTGCCCAAGGGTGTAGCGATCGTCGAGGTGCCGAACTTCAATTCAGACATACACAGCGTGGCGGGCCTGCGCGCCATGCACCCGTTTTTGTTCGCGGCCTGAGGCCAAGTGGGAGCCGCTGGCGGGCCTCGTTGGCAACAGCGGGCAATCCAAGGGGCAGAGGAAGCAATTGGCACAGGGCTCCCCCCACGCCGCCGTTGGATGCAGCCGAGGGTCGGGCTCGCCCCTGCGAAGGAGGGATGAGTGCCGCGCCTGTTATCGTGATAAGTCCATTCAAGCACTCTGGACTGTACGACCGGATTACAGCTTCTGGTGGCCTGTGCGGTCGATTGTGCTTCCAAGATGAGACAAAATCGGCTAACTTAGGTGCCTACATCATATCTGGCTCGTAGCTGGTCGTCGGTTGCAATGGGCCAGCAGAAAGGGAGGGCGACATGCGAGCTGAACTCAGGGTTCGTGATCTCAAGAACCGCGAACGAACGAGCAGCAGACTCATGAACGTGAAGATTCCGATCCACGTGAGTAACGCAATCCAGAAAGTTGCGAAGGATCTCGGGGCATCGAAGACCGAGGTCGTCGTCGCGTTGCTGAATGAGGGCCTGAGCGTAGCATCGGGGGCCTTGAAAGGGTGGCGGCCCGTCAAGCTCAGTACGCCTCCGCCCAAGCGCGCCTGCACGGTGAAGGGGTGCCGGCGTGCTCACGTGGCCAAGGGCTACTGCGCCGGCCACTACCAGGCCGCGCGACGAGGGCAGCTGCCCATGCCGGCGTAACGGTGCACCGGGAGTGCCCGCGCAAACCTGTGTCACGCTCGGGTCTCGGTTCGCGAACAGTAGTGACTGCGGCGCTTCACCGCGATTTCACGTTCGAGATAGAAGATTTCGACCTTCTCGGGGGTGCCGGCCTTAGGGATGAACTTGTGTCCGCGTAACACTGTGGCCAGGATGCCGAGATCGGCCCGTGCCGGCCAGTCACGCTTGGCCCGGATCTCGGTGGTCGCGAAGACGGTATCGCCGGCGAAAATCGGCGCGGTGTGTCGGCCGGTGGTGTAAATGATGTCCGCGAGGGCGTTGTCGGCGACGTCCGGACACGAGAGTCCCAGGCACAGGTTGAACGGGATGCCGCCATAGACGATGAGCTGGCCGCCGATGTACCTCTCCGGTTGCTGCTCGACCAGAAACTGGTTGCAGTGTACCTGCGAGGTGTTGTCCAGCATCGCGGTGAGTGCCACGTGCTCGCTGGTCACGACCCGCCCGCGGGAATGTTCGATGACATCGCCAGCGGTAAAGTCTTCGAAATAGGTATCGGCACTGGTGAGGTGGGCGAGATCGCCATACTTGCGCTCGCTCTCGTAAGCGGGCAACTGCGGGGCACAAGCGATGTGCGGAATGGTATCGGTGGCTGCCGCGTGTACCACCGCGTCCGGCCTGCTCTTCCAGACCTGCACCTTGCGCTCATAGGTCAAAACGACCTCATCCCGTTGGTTCCATCCCGTGGTTTGGACATGAGCTACGCCCCGGTCCGGGTTGTGCTTCGAGGGCGTAATGCCCAACACCGTCGATGCCACTTCGATGGTGTCGCCGATGTAAACGGGTGCCCCGAAGCGCATGTTGATGTACTCCAAGTTGGCACGTGCGTTCTCGGAAATATCCTCGACGCTCTGGCTGAACACGACGTTCATCACCAGCCCAGGCGGCACAACGAGCCCGCGAAAGCCGTAGCGCTCGGCGTAGCGGCGATTCTTGCTCAGCGGGTTGGTGGTCATGTCGTATTCGGTGAAGGCGTTGAACAGCCCTTCGGTAATGGTCTTGCCGACCTTGTGACGGAAGACCTGCCCGACGTGGAAGTCTTCGAGGAAGTTCCCTTTCTTCTTCTGGATGATGGCCATGGACGATTCTCCGAACACGCCCTAAACGGGCGCGCGGATGATGCCAATGGGTGGCTGGCGTGTCAACGTTCGCGCTGGGACGGCCCTCTTCCAGCCGCAGCTGGCGGGGGCTGCCACGGCTGCTGGCGTTGACAGGGAATCGGGCGCAATAGTACGCAAGCAAGCGGCGGCCCTCGCGGCTGACGATGACTGGCAGGGAACATGGCGGGAGACGAGGATCCGGTGCGGGGAGTGTCGGCGGCCCATTGGAGACGGCGGAGGTGACCGCGGCAGGGACGATCGCCGAGGTGGCGAGGGAGTTGGCGCGATCGGTGCCCCCACCCCGCGGCGCACCGTATTTTCACCTCGACAGCGACCTCCCGTACGACCTGAGTGTGCTGGCCTCTTTCTATGGGCGCGGGATCTTCCGCAAGTATGAGTTTGCCCTTGAGCTAGGCAGCGGACTGGGTGGGAGGGCGCGCTGGCTCGCTGTGCAGTCCGGCTGCCGGATCCTCGGCGTCGATCCGCGCCCGTCTGCCGTCGCCGCAGCGGCGCTGCTGAATCACCGTGCGCGCATGGACGACCGCGTAGCCTTCCAGGTCGGCCAGCTGCAGCACCTTCCTCTGCGTGCCCGTGTCTTCACGCATGTGTGGATGGTCGATGTTGCTGCCCCGTCAACTCTCGCAGAGATCTTCGCCGAGGCGTTTCGGGTTTTGCGACCCGGCGGACACCTCGCTCTGCAGTGCCTGGTGCCCGCATCTGCCCGGCAGGCGCTGCCACTGGATGTCCTGCAGCGCGCCGGTTTCGTGGAGGTGGAAGTTCGCGGCGCGCTTTTGGCGGAGCTGTCCCCAGCATGCTGCGCCGCCCAAAAACGGTTGCGTGTGGCGTTGCGACAGCAGACGCCGGAAAACGGCACGCAGGCGCGGCCGCACGAGTCACAAGCCCTGCAGGTTTTCGCCAAACGGCCTGGCTAGCAGGGCCCCTACTGGCGAAGCTGGTGCGCGAGGTGTCAGCGCTGCGGCGTTGGGTTTCGAGAGGTCACCTGCTATGGTGGCTGCCCCATGTGGCGCCAGGCGTGGCGTTGGCTCATCGTTGCGGCCGTTCCGGCCGTGTGGCTGGTCGTCCGGCCGCCGAACAGCAGGGCGGGGCGCGTCGAATGCGCCCGAGTGATTTCGGCCGTGAACCGGGAGGTGCGCCTGCGACGGGGGGAGCAGGCGGACATCTCTGCGGTGGCACAGCGACTGGGTACCACCGTGACCTGGGTCGAGCAGTGCATGCGCACGTATGGCCGGCGGCCCAGACGGCCCGGATTGGAAAGCGCCGAGACACGGGAAGGGTTGCTGGAGAAGCTGGAGGAGGAAGAGCCCGAGGAGCAATTCCCTGAAGATCTGGCCGAACGCGGCGCGCTGCAGCGCATCCGGCCGGAAAAGCAGCGGGTGCTGCACCCCAAACCATCGCCGAGCCCGGAGTTTTTCGAGTTCTTCAGACATGAGCTGCAGCAGTGAGTCCAGGCCGTCTCTCCATGCATCCGTTCGTCATGGACGCTGAATAGGTAACCGATATGGCGCTGCTTGTGTTGATCCGCCACGGTGAATCGCAGTGGAACCTGGAGAACCGCTTCACCGGGTGGACCGATGTGCCGCTTACGGACAAGGGACGTGAGGAAGCGCGTCGGGCAGGTGAGAAGATCCGCCACATCCACTTCGACAAGGCGTACACCTCAGTCCTGCAGCGCGCAAAGGAGACGCTGGATATCGTCCTGCGGACGATCGGCCAGCAAGGGATTCCCGTGACCTGCGATCAGGCGCTCAACGAGCGCCATTACGGTGACCTGCAGGGTTTGAACAAGGCGGAGACGGCCCGAAAGTACGGCAAGGAGCAAGTGCACTTGTGGCGCCGCAGCTACGACGTCGCGCCGCCGGGCGGCGAAAGCCTGCAAGACACCGCCGCGCGCACGCTCCCGTACTTCGACGCCCATATCGTGCCGGATCTCCGCGCCGGCAGAAACGTCCTGGTCTCGGCGCATGGCAATAGCTTGCGCTCCATCGTCATGCACCTCGATCGGTTGTCGAAGGCGCAGGTGCTGGAACTAAACATCGCTACCGGTGTTCCGATCATCTACGAGTTGCGCCCGGATCTGCAGATTGTCTCCAAACGGATTCTCGATCCTTAGCTACGGCCGCCTGGGGCCACGAACAGCAACGACACGGCGGCGACAGCGGCGAGACCCGCGCCGACCGTGAATGCTAGGGCGGGCCCCGACCAGTGCCACAGTGCGCCGCAGATGAGGCTTCCGGGCAGCGCGGCGATACCCACCGTCAGATGGTAAAACCCGTACGCGGTGCCGCGGTCCCGCGCGGGGACCAGGTCGGCGACGAGCGCCTTTTCCGTGCCTTCGGTCAATCCGAAGAACAACCCATAGGTGGCAAACAACCACCACACCGCCTGTGCGCTGCCGGCGACGGCGAAACCAAGGTAGACACCACCATACAGAAGCCAGCCAAGCAGAATCACCCACTTGCGGGGAATGCGGTCCGAGAGGCTGCCGCCGGGCAGGGAGCTGACGCTTTTGACCACATGCAGCACGACCCACAGTAGCGGCAGCTGGACAACGGAGACTCCCAGATTCTGTGCCCGCAAGAGCAGAAAGGCGTCCGTTGAATTCCCCAGCGTGAAGATCAACACGGTGAGCAGGAAGGCCCGGAGCGACCCCGGCAGTGCACCCCGCGGGCGCAACGGCGGTGCTGCAGGACCCGCACGGTGCCCCCTGTCGCGCACACCGATGCCTATCACCGCCACCGCCAGTGCACCGGGTATGGCTGCCAGGGCAAATGTGACGCGGTAGCCTTGCGCAAAAATGCTGAGCAGGGCGAAGGCAATCAGCGGGCCAATGACGGCACCGAGATGATCCATGGCCCGATGGAAGCCGAAGGATCGCCCCCACACCGGCTGAGCACTCGATTCCGCCAACAATGCATCACGTGGCGCGGAGCGGAGGCCCTTGCCGCTCCGGTCGCTGAATCGGATCACCAGCACGTGCCAGGGCGCCGCCGCGATGGCCATGAGCGGGCGTACCGCCGCCGCGATGCCGTAGCCCAGCAGCACGAGACCCTTGCGCCGATGCAGCCGATCGGAGAGCCAGCCGGAACACAGCTTGAGCACACTGGCGGTGCTCTCGGCGATCCCTTCGATGAGCCCGATGTAAGCGGGCCCAGCTCCCAGAACCGTGGTCAGGAATGCGGGTAGCAAAGGATAGATGATTTCGCTGCTGATGTCGTTCAGGAGGCTGGTGATCCCAAGGAGAAACACGTTCCGGTCGAAGCCGAGCACTGTCGCTGGCCGTGCCATGGGGCTGGACGTATAGCATACGTTGCTGAGCACGGGCCGTGGCCCGCCGCTGGCCGTAGTTTGCCGTGCAGAATTTCATTGCGCGAGCACCTGCCGCCGTGGTAAGCGAGGGCGTGGTAGCGGTGGTCAGGGTGGCGCGGCGGCAGAGCCCACCGAAGCCAGCGCGGGTCGCTCAACACGCACGTCACCGTGTTGAGCGGTGACACGGAGGTCTGAACCGCATGAAATTTCTGGCACAGGACGTCACGCAGGGGCACGGCCGCCCGGCACTCAAGCCCGAGGAGCGCTTGCTCCTAGCCGTCGTGGAGTCGGCGTACTGGGACTTGCAGAGCGCTGACCCGGCCCGGCGCCGCAGAGCATGCGTCTACTTTCTCGATGAGCAGGATGATCATACCTTCAGCTTCGTGGCGATTTGCCAGCACTTCAGCTGGTCCCCCGCATCGATTCGCCTGCAGCTCGGTGCGCTTCTGGAGGGGCACGCTCCGCCCGATTCTGTACGGGCGTCGTGAACACCGCCGTCTTCTCCGGATCGGCGCTAACCTGGCGACGCCGGAAGATCACTCATGCCTCCGGAAATGAACTGGGAACACTCGCTCTACGGTGAACGAAGGAGCGGAGACGACATGGCTACGACGGATGGCGGCGCGCTGGTTGGGCGCATTCTCAAGGAGCAGCAGGTCAAGTATCTCTTTGCCATCAATGGGGGGCATACTTTCCCGATCCTGGCGAACCTGCGGAACAATGACGTTCAGCTGATCCACATGCGCCACGAGCAGGCGTGCGCCTACGCTGCCGACGCCTACGCGCGCACGACGGCAAGGCCGGGCGTGTGCAGCGTTACCGCTGGCTGCGGCCTCACGAACGCCGTTACCGGCCTCTGCGTGGCCGGCCTCACGGGCAGTGCCGTTGTCTGTATCGCCGGCCAGCATCCCACCACCGAGGATCACCTGGGCTCCTTCCAGGAAGCCTATGGGTCGGATATCTGCCGGACCTTCTCCAAGTTTGCCAAGCGCGTGATCGATTGGTCCACGATCCAAGTCGACCTGCGCCAGGCGTTCCGCGAAGCCTTGTCCTACCCGCAGGGGGTTGCGCTGGTCGAGATCCCCACCAACATCCTGTATCACCAAGATAACGCAGCCCGACAGCGCAAGGGAGCGACGGTGTACGACCTCGATCAGCTGCGCTCACAAGGTGATCCAAGCCAGATCGAGCGGGCGCTGGAGCTGCTCCTCGCGGCTGAGCGGCCACTAGTGGTAGCGGGTGACGGCATCTTCTGGTCCGACGCTGCCTCGGAGCTGCGCGCGTTCGCGGAACTCACGCACATTCCTGCCTACGCGCGGCGTGCCGGACAAGGCGCGATTGCCGAGGACCATCAGCTCGCGATCCGGGGGAGCTGGAAGAAGCCGTTTACTGGTCGCGCCGATGTGGTGCTGGCTATTGGATTCAAGTTCTGGAGCGGAGAGCACTTCGGTGAGCCGCCGACGTGGAATGACAAAGCAACTTACATCCAAGTCGATCCGGTGCCCAGCCGGATCGGCTGGCACGTGCCAGCCGAGGTGGCGATTGTGGGCGACCCGAAGCTGGTCCTGCGCCAGCTCATTGATACAACCAAGCGACTGCACCTCGATTTCTCACACAAGGAAACGTCCCCGTGGCTGCAGGAAGTCGCAAAGGTTCGCGGCAACTATGAACGCGCCCTCGATGAACGTGAACGGGCAACCCGTGACACCACCCCCGTCCATCCGGATCACCTGGCCCGCACGCTGTGCGCGGTCATGGACCGCGATGCGACCGTCGTGATCGACTCGTTTACGATGAGCGGCTGGATGACACAATGGTTCACCGCGCGCTTTCCGGGCCAAGTGATCGATGCCGGTCCCCTGGCGCCGGTGGGCCACGGTGTCGGCATGGCAGTCGGGGTGCAGCTGGCGCGTCCGGGCAAACAGGTCGTGCTGCTGATCGGCGACGGCGGGTTGGGCATCGGGGGATGGGACATCGAAACCGCTCTCCGCTACCACCTGCCGATTGTGACGGTTCTCTGGAACAACAGCTCATGGGGGCCGAGCTTCGAGCAGATGCCGTTGCTGAGGGGACGCACGGAACCCTTCAGCATGCTCGACAATATCCGCTACGATCAGATGTTTGCGGTCATGGGCTGCCACGCGGAGCATGTGGTGGAGCCCGGCCAGCTGCCCGCCGCCCTCGAGCGTGCATTGCGGGCCGGCCGCGCCTCACTCATCAATGTCGTTGGCGACAAACGCATCGGGCACCCACGCCTGGGTGGCAACCTGCTGGGCTCGACCGCGGTATAGCGGCAGGTCCCGCAGAGCCGCGTAGGCCGCACCTTACAATGCGAACGGGCGGGAAAGCACGATCTCCCCTTTCGGGCTGACGACGTATACCATCACCGTTTCAAACGGGGCCCGTCCAGGGGGGTGTGCGAGTGTCGCGGTGACACGAGTCCAGCGGGAGGAAAGGTGGACCGGCTCGCCGGTCTTTGGGCTATTGGTGCGCAGATGTCCACCCGCTGTGACTGCTCCACCCCGGCCCTGATGCGGCCAGACGGCCCACAGCTTCGGTGAGGCGTGGTCGTTGCGCGCCAGGACGTAGACGTAGGAATTCATGGTCCCGGGGGCGGTCAGACGCATGCGTAGCGAGACCGTCAGACGCTCGCTGTCCGAGCTTTTTTCCTGTCGTGCCGAAAAGTTCGCGATCTCGACGCTCAGCACGGCACCACGTTCCGTGCTGGCTACAGCCATGTCCTGCAGGGCCCGACCACGTTCGCTGACGGCGTGGAACGTCAGGTAACCCAGCGCGACGACCAGCGCCACCAACGCACTGTACGCCACAGAGCTGACGGGGCGTCGCCAGCGTGCGGACACGGCCTGCGCCATCGCCCAAAGACTAGGTGGAAGTGTGGCAAAGTGCAATCGGGTCCGAAAAAAAAGGCCGGTGCGGCACAATCAAGGGCTCCGCACCGCTTCTCTCCCCGCCGGTACGCCGGCCGGAATGACGCTGCGATTGCGGGGTGGTCGGGGTCTTTGATAGGTTAGACCTGATGTTTTTCGGTCCGGCGGCAACCGTTGCCGTGGTGATCATCATTCTGCTCGTCAGCGGTGTGAAAGTCTTACGCGAGTACGAGCGGGGGGTGGTGTTTCGTCTTGGGCGCCTGACCGCGCCGCGCGGGCCGGGCCTGGTGTATGTCATCCCGCTCGTCGAACAGATGTTTCGCATCGATCTGCGGACCATCACCCTCGATGTGCCGTCGCAGGACGTCATCACGCGCGACAATGTGTCGGTCAAAGTCAACGCCGTGTTGTACTTCCGCATCATCGACGCGAGCCTCGCTGTGGTGGAGGTGCAGAATTACCTATACGCCACATCGCAGATCGCGCAAACGACTCTGCGCAGCGTCTGCGGGCAAGCGCATCTCGATGAGCTGCTGGCGGAACGGGACAAGTTCAACGCTCGGCTGCAGGAAATCATCGACACACACACCGAGCCTTGGGGTATCAAGGTCG
This sequence comes from Binatia bacterium, assembly GCA_046757585.1. Lineage (GTDB taxonomy): Bacteria > Desulfobacterota > Binatia > HRBIN30 > HRBIN30 > JBHHYR01. The sequence continues at coordinate 10,442 of JBHHYR010000040.1, forward strand.
TGCTGGTCGAGGTCAAGCACATCGATCTGCCGACCGACATGCAACGCTCCATCGCACGCCAGGCCGAGGCCGAACGCCTGCGGCGCTCGAAGGTGATCAGCGCCGAAGGAGAATTCCAGGCCGCGGCGCGCCTGAGCGAGGCGGCCTCCATCATGGAATTGCAGCCCATGGCCATCCAGTTGCGCATGCTGCAAGCGCTGGCACAGGTCGGTACGGAAAAAAACCGCACGGTTATCCTGCCCGTACCGACGGATCTGGCGAGCGCGATGTTCGATCGCCTGCGGAAAGCGTGACGGGGGCCATCGGATTTGATGCTGCTTCCCCCGGACGTCTTTGCCCGCCGCCGCCGGGCCCTAATGGACCGGCTCGGGCCCAGTGCCGCTGCCGTGTTCCCGGCTGCGCCCACCTCGATTCGCTCCAACGATGTCGAATACCCGTACCGGCAGGACAACGACTTCTTGTATCTGACGGGCTTCGTTGAGCCAGAGGCTGCGTGCGTGCTCAGCCCTGGCCACCCGCAGGCCGAGTTCGTGTTGTTCGTGCGCCCGCGCGATCCGGAGCGGGAGACCTGGACGGGACGACGCGCGGGCGTCGAAGATGCCAAGACCGTCTACGGTGCACAGGCGGCGTACACCATCGACGAGCTTGATGCGAAAATCGGCGACTATGTCGGCGAACGTGACCGCCTGTACTACGCGTTTGGCCGGGACGCCGCCTTCAATCAGCGTGTGCTCGGATGGCTGCAGCGCTGGCAGCAACTGCGACCGCGCAGTGGTACGGGACCCGTGGCAGTGCTCGATCCGCGCGAGATCGTGCATGAGATGCGCCTGATCAAAGGTGCGGAAGAGGTGGCATGCATGCGCAAGGCGATCGAAATCGCGGCGGCAGGCCACCACGCCGCTATGCGTGCCGCGCGCGACGGGACCCGCGAATACGAGATCGAGGCGCTGCTCCAGTACAGCTTCCGCAAAGCCGGCGGAGCCGGTCCCGCCTATCCTTCGATTGTGGCGAGCGGCCCGAATGCGACTATCCTGCACTACACCGCGAATGACGAGGTGCTGCGGGCAGGGCAGCTGCTGCTGGTCGACGCCGGGGCAGAGTACGCGGGATACTGCTCCGACGTCACCCGCACGTTCCCCGTCGATGGCCGCTTCCGCCAAGCGCAGCGGGCGCTGTATGACGTCGTCTTGCAGGCGCAGCGGGCCGCTCTCGATACCGTCAAGCCCGGCGCGCGCATCGACGCGCCCCACACGCGGGCACTGGAGGTCCTGGTGGACGGGCTGGTGACGTTAGGCATCCTCACCGGCGATCGCCAGGAGATCATCAGTAAGGAGCTCTACCGGCCGTTTTATATGCACCGCACCAGCCACTGGCTCGGTATGGACGTCCACGACGTCGGGAAATACAAGCTCGGCGGAGACGCCCGCATCCTCGAACCCGGCATGGTGCTGACCGTCGAGCCGGGCCTGTACATCGGGCCTGACAAGGCCGATGTGCCGGAACGCTATCGAGGCATCGGGATCCGCATTGAAGACGATGTCCTGGTGACCCCTGCAGGCCACGAGGTCCTCTCCGACGCGGTGCCCAAGCTGCCGGCGGACCTGGAATCCTTACGCGCCGCCTAACGACTGCCGGTTGGAATTCCGGTGACATATGGATTCCGCCTCCTTGCCAAGGAGGGGGAAAGGGGGAGGTGTTCTAGGTCCTGCCCGTGCGACAGCACCGCTGTTCAGCAGGTGTGCTGTTGCGGGAACTTTCCGGCCGCGGCGCGTGTTCTAGTCAGACAGGAGGAGCCATGGTAAAGGCAGGACAATGGTGGCCCGCGACCGCCGCAAGCGCGAGCAATTCGCTCGCATGGCGCTCCCGCACATGGATCGGATCTACACGACAGGGTTGTACCTCACCCGGAACCGGGAAGAGGCGGAGGAGCTCTTGCAGGAGACGTTTCTCCGGGCCTATCGCTTCTGGCACCAGTTTACACCGGGAACGAATTGCAAGGCCTGGCTCATGAAGATCCTGCACAACACGTTCAAGAACCGCTACCGGGAGCGGTGCCGGGAGCAGCTGATGGTCGAGTTTGACGAAGCCCTGTACGACCAATACACAGCCGTGGCGCCGCGGCCGCTGCAAGACAATCCTGAAGACATCGTGTTCTCGCAGCTGCTGGATAGCGAGGTCGAGGCGGCGCTGAAGAGCCTGCCGGTCGAGTTCCTCGAGGTGGTCCTGCTCGTCGACGTCCACGAGCTAACGTACGAGGAGGCGGCGAGCACCGTGGAATGTCCGATCGGGACGGTTCGGTCCCGGCTCTCTCGTGGCCGCCGCCTGCTGCATGAGGCTTTGAAAGACTATGCCAGGGAGCGCGGCTACGGGCGCCGCAACACGTATGCAGTGCGCTGAATACAGAGACCTGGTCGCCGCTGACGTGGACGGGATGCTGGCGGTCGAGGAGGTACCGCGCGTTGGGGCGCACCTCGCGGGATGTCCGCGTTGCGCGCACCTGCGGGTTGCCGAACAGCAGTCGAAGAATGCGGTTACTGCCAGGCGCTTGATCCAGCCAACCCCGGCCGAGGTGCGCCGTCGCCTGATGGCGCGGCTCGAGGCGGAAAGCCAGCGGCCTCACTGGGTGGTTGCGGTCGGAGCCTGGTGGGCACGGCCGGTGCGGCTGGCGCTTGCTGGCGCGACGCTGCTGCTCGCGGTGGCTGTCGGTGTGTCGGTCCTCCGCCCCGCCCCGCCGCAACCTGTGCCGGCCGTGCTGAACCAGGTGGTGGCCCGGTACCGCGCACTGCAGGCGCAGGCGGTTGCGCTTGATTTTCGCACCAGGCAGCCGGCGCAACTACGAGCATATTACCGCCGCACGGGTGTGTTCCACTTCGCCAATACGGTGGTCAACTTCGAGCCCCTGGGATATCGCCTGGTGGGCGGGACTGTCGTGGAGCTGGCAAAGAAGAAGAGCACTTTCAGCGTGTACCGGGGCAGGCATGGGCTGCTCTTGTGTCACCGCATTCAGGCCGCGGATATGAAGTTTCCTCCCGGCGGGCAGGTGGTTGACGGCGACCACTTTTATACCGTCGCCGGTGTTACCATCTGCATGCATCGCGAAGGGGATGTCATGTGCTTTCTGGCGAGTGCGGCACCACGAGCGGAGTTCGTCGCCCAGCTGGCAGGCCGCATCTGACCTGGCCGGCTGTGGATTTTCTGGATCCCACCTGTGCCGCGGGGGCGTCTGCCGTGGCCAGTGCTGGGCCCGATTGCTGTGAAAATGATGGCCGAGATGGTCGCGGGCAGCCAACCCAGTGTGGCGGCGGGCTTGACTCCCCCGCGTGAATTGCATAGGCGCGTGTGCGAGTTGGTGGAAGAATATGTCGACGACGCTCTTGCGCACAGAGGAACTGTCCTTCGTTCGAAACGGCGAGGGGATCAATGCGTACGGAGCCTGGCTGCGGCGCGACGAACGGTTTCCCGCGGTCATCATCGTCCCGGACGTCTATGGGCTGAAGGACCATTACCGTGATATCGCACGCCGATTCGCGCAAGAGGGCTTCTTTGCCTTGGCGGTGGACCTCTATAGCCGGGAAGGCGCGCCGGAGTTGCCGGACCTCGAGAGCGTTTCCCGTTGGATACGGCAGTTGAGCGACCGGCGCGTGTTGGCGGACATCGACAGCGCTGTGCGTTTTCTCGGTAGCCGGCCTGAAGTCCGGACGCCGTCAATCGGAATCACGGGCTTCTGCATGGGAGGCCAGTATGCTCTCATGGCGGCGTGCAGCGTGGAGAATCTCTGCGCCTGCGTCAGTTTTTACGGCATGCTGCGGTACGCGGAGAAGACGGACAGGAAACCGGAGAGCCCGCTGGAGATGGCGCCGCGTCTGACGTGCCCTTATCTTGGCTTGTTCGGTGAGGACGATGCGCTGATCCCGCGCGCCGACATCAAAGAGCTGGAAAGCATCCTGCGCCGCGCTGGGAAGACGTTCCAGACCAAGGTCTATGCCGGAGCCGGGCATGCCTTCTTCAACGACACACGCCCCGACGCGTACAGACCCGAGGCCGCCAAGGACGCCTGGAACCGGGCGGTCACGTTCCTGCGCACGCACTTGAACCGAAATTAGCCGGCATTGCTCACCAGCTTTTTGCTGCGGGCATGGGCCGGCGCCGATTCATGCGCTACGCAGATCATGGATGAGCTCGATGATGCTCATCAGCGCAACGGCCAGGCCCGTGCCCAGCAGGAGGTGCCGGAACGGATAGGCTGTGAGCCCCGGGCCGAAGTGGATGCTCAGCCACGGCTGCAGCAGCAGGCTCACCGCGCCGATGCATACCGCCCAATGCATGTCGAGCTCGAAGTGGAAGAACCACCGAACGATCACCGCGAGCATGGCACCTTGACTGAGAACATCGACGATTTCGCGCGCCGTCATACCCGCACCCGAGAGCAAGCACTGGACCACACGGCAGAGCCGCCGCGACGACCGCCGCCGGCGGTGCCTGCGGTGGTGCGAGCCCGGGACGCTACGAACGGTGCTTCGCACGTCGCTGCGAACGGCGGGTCGCTGTGCTCGGAGCCATGGCACGCCCGGGACAGCCCCGGGAAGTGGCTGGCGCGAGCGCCAGCTCCGTGACGACGCCGCAACGCGAGGCTGCGCGACGCGTTCGCGGCTAGTTATGCTTGATGCCGAGCCAGATGATCTTCTTCTGCAAGGCGCGCACGGAAATGCCGAGTTTCTCCGCGCTGCGTGTGCGGTTCTGGTTGTTGCGGTTCAGTTCCTGGATGATGAGGCGCCGTTCCACCTCGCGCAGCCGCTGGCGCAGAGCGCCGCTCCCGTTCGCCTGGGCGCGTATCTCGTCATTGCCGGTCATCTCGTGCGACAGCAGGTCGACGTCGATGTGCTCTCCCCGGTTGGCTAGGGCCACCGCACGCTCGATCTCGTTCTCGAGCTCACGCACGTTGCCGGGAAAAGAGTGAGACTGTAGCGCCTCGAGGGCCGCCGGCGTCAGGCCGTGCAGCCGCTTTCCGCTGCGCTGATTGTACTTTTCGAAGAAATGGCGAGCGAGCAGGGCGATGTCGCCGTCGCGCTCGCGCAGTGGTGGCAATCGGACGCGGAAGACGTCCAAGCGGTAGTACAGATCTTGGCGGAAACGGCCGGCCTGCACTTCTTCCTTCAGGTTCTTGTGCGTGGCGCTGATGACCCGGACGTCGACGCGGACCGGCTCGTTGGACCCCACGCGGCGAATCTCGCCCTCCTCGAGGACACGCAGCAACTTCACCTGCATCGACAACGGCATGTCGCCGATTTCGTCGAGGAAGATCGTGCCGCCGTGCGCTTCCTCGAACAGGCCGCGATGGTCGCGGATCGCCCCGGTGAAGGCACCACGCGTGTGGCCGAACAGCTCGCTTTCAAGCAGAGCCTCGGGCAGGGAGCCGCAATTCTGCGCGACGAACTTCCGGGCCCGGCGAGCACCGTTGTAATGGATTGCGCGGGCGATGACCTCTTTGCCCGTGCCGGTTTCTCCGGCAATCAGGACGGTGACGGATGAGTCGATGGCCTTCTCCACCAGCCGCAGTACCTGTTTCATCGCGGGGCTCACACCAATGACGTTGTCGAGCTGATAGGTGCCGCGGACCTCACGCTTCAGCGAGACATTTTCCCGCTCGAGATCGGCGTTTGCTTGGCGCAGTTCTTCCACCAGACGGGTGTTCTCTTGCAGGAGGCGTGCGTTGCGCTGGCGGAGCGTGAACGTATCCATCGCGGAGCGCACGATCATCGTCAGATCGCGGTTTTCCCACGGCTTGGTGATGTACTGGTAGACCTTGCCGGTGTTGATGGCGTGCATCAGGGTATCGATGTCGGCGTACGCGGTCAGGATGATGCGTACCACATCGGGTTGACGTTCCATGACGTGCGTGAGCAGCTCCGTTCCTGTCATGACGGGCATGCGTTGGTCGGCGATCACGACGCCAATGGGCTCGCGGGCGAGGATGTCCAATGCCGCCGCGCCGCTTTCGGCGGTGCAGACGGGAAACTCCCGCCGAAACAGCTGGCTGATCAACGTCAGCGTGTTCGGTTCATCATCGACGACGAGAAGCCCCGGGGGGGCGGGGGATGGTGTGCTACTCATGCTGCGCTCCATTGATGGGAAGATTCAGAGTAAAGGTGCTGCCCTGGCCCACCGTGCTTCTCACCTGGATGTCACCACCGTGCGCCGTGACCAAGGAGCGGACGATGCTGAGCCCCAGGCCCGTGCCTTTCCCGACCTCCTTGGTGGTGAAGAACGGGTCGAAGAGGCGCGACGCCACGCCTTCGTCCATGCCGTGCCCAGTGTCCTCGATCTCGACGATGACGGAACCGTTCGCGCTGCGGGTGCGGATGAACACGTCGCCGCGGCCATCGATGGCTTGAATCGCATTGGCAAGGAGGTTCACGAACACCTGGCTCATCTGTCCCTTGTCGCAGAGGACAGGAGGAACCGGGGTGTACTCGCGGTGCACGGTGACCCGTCCTTTGCACTCTCCCTGTAGCAGGCGCAGCGACTGCTCCAGGCTGTCGCGCAGATCGGTGGCTTCGCGGCGGCCAGTTCCAGGCCGGCAAAAGGTGCGCAGGTCGCTCACGATGCGTGCGGCCCGGCTGGCCCCCTCGCGGCAGATCGCGGCGTTCTCTTGCAGCATCTGCATGCGGTACTCGTAATCGAGGTCCGCGCGCAGGCGCTCCAGTGCCGGTTGGCCAGCGCCGGCCTGGTGTAGGTGCCGATCCAGGATCTGGCGCAGCTCGGCGATCGAGCTGGAGATTAGATCGATGCTGCTGTTGACGAAGCTGACCGGGTTGTTGATTTCGTGGGCTACGCCGGCAACGAGCGTCCCGAGAGAAGCCATTTTCTCAGCCTGGATGAGCTGTGCCTGCGCCGCGCGAAGATCGTCGTAAGCACTGGCCAGCTCCGCGTGGGATCGACTCAACTCGCGTTCCATACGGCGTACGCGCAACACGGCAGCCATACGCGCCTTCAGTTCGTCCGGGTGAAACGGCTTGGTGATGTAGTCATCCGCGCCCGCGGCCAGCCCGCTCAGCTTGCTGTCCAGTGAGGCCCGCGCGGTCAGCAGAATGACCGGAACATGGCGCAGGCTGTCGTCTCGCTTGAGCCTCTGGCAGAAGGCTAGCCCGTCCGGACCCGGCATCATCACGTCACAGAGAATGATATCCGGTGCGCGTACGCCCACGGCTGCCAGTGCTTCCTGGGCGTTGGCGGCCGTCTGCACCTGATACGCCGGCGCGAGCAAATCCCTGAGGAAATCGAGCAAGCCCGCGTTGTCGTCGACCACCAGCACGCTGGGGGCAGAGCGTGCAGGGTGTGTTGCCGGCTCGGCGGCGGCAGTGGTCGGGCGCCCGGCCGCAGCCAGTGCGGCGAGGTGGGCGCTTGGAATCGCTGGGCTGGAGCCGGTGCGCGCTGGCTCAGCAGCAGGCGGTGCACCGATCGGGATCCAGACGGTGAACGTTGTGCCACGGCCCTCGTCGCTGGAGACGTCGACGTGGCCGCCATGCAGCTCGGTGAACTCCCGCACGAGGGCGAGGCCGAGGCCGCTGCCGCTCAGGGTGCTGCGGCGGGCGGTCGATGCTTGACGGTAACGGTCGAAGATGTGCGGTAGCTCGCTAGCCGGGATCCCGGGGCCGGTGTCTGCGACCCGGATGCCCGCTTCGTTTCCAGCGTGCTCCAGGTCGACCTCGATGCTCCCGCTGCTGGTGAATTTCAACGCGTTGGCCAGCAGATTTCCCACGATCTTGCTGACCATGCCCGCGTCACACCAAACCGTCAGCGGCAGATCCGTGTGCCGCAACCGAAGACGCACACTGCGTTGCTCGGCGAGCCACAGAAACGGCTCAGCGATTCGTTCCAGCAGGCGACCCAATTGCTCGGCCCGGCGCACCGGCTGCAACCGGCCGGCGTCCAGGCGCGAGAGCTCCAACAGCGTGTCGGTCAGCACCAGCAGCTTGGCGCTGTTGCCATGCGCCAGATCCAGCAACCGCCGTGTCTCGGGCGGCCAGACGCTTGCATGCTGGCGGAGCTGTTCGAGCGGGCCGAGCACTAAGGTGAGGGGCGTGCGGAGCTCGTGGCTGACCTCGGAGAAGAACTCGGTCTTCAGGCGATCCAGCTCGCGCAACTTTTCGTTCGAGGCACGCAGCTCTGCCTGTGTGTGCTGCAGCTCGCGCGTGCGCGCCTGAACGCGTGTTTCCAGAGACGACAGCAGCTCCGTCACGCGGCGATACGACGCGGCGTTGCGCAACGCCGTTGCCGTCTGATTCGCCAACGTTCGCAACAGCTCGAGATCTCGCGGACCATAAGCGGCACCGGACTTCTTCGGACCCAACAGCAACACGCCCTCGAGCTGGGTCTCGAAGCACAGCGGCGCGAGCAGAGCCGCCGCGCTCAGCGACGTCCCCACCGGGAGCTGTGCCCCGCTCAGGATCTGGCCCGCCCGCAGCGCCCGGCGCGTCTCCGCGTCGAGCGACAAAGCAGGCACCGACGGCTCGATACAATGAAACGTGCCACCGTCCCCCGAGGCGTGAACGAACAGGCTGCACATCGTCGGTGCCATCGTCTGCGCCACCACGTACTGCAGCCGCGCTGCGATCTCTCCCGTGTCCAGAGTGCGTGTGAGCGCCTGGCTGACAGACTCCGTGATCTCCGCATAATCGAAGTGTGTGCGGAAAAAGACGCGATCCACGCCGGCCTGTAGCCAGTCCCGCAGCGGGCGGACCACGGCGAGGATTGCCAGGGAGAAGATCAGGGTGAACCATGGCGAGGCGGCGAAGCTCAGGCTGTGGGAGCTGCGGCTGAAAAGCGCCACCACCGCCACGTACAGCACGAACACCGCCGCACTGAGCGCGATGTACGAGGCGGCACGGCGCAAGAAGACGTCGATTTCGAACAGGTCCCGCTTGACGATGGCGTACGCCAGCGCGGCGGGAAACACCCAGGTGACGGCGAACAGCACGTTGAGCGGTAGCGCGGCACCGATGAGATAGCCGCCCAGCGCCGCCGCCGATGGAAACGCGAAGGCCACCACCGCACCCAGAAAGACGATCTTGATCTTCTCGCGCGCGATCGCGTCGGCCGCCGCATGGTATTGTACCCACATCAGCCCTACACTCAGGAGCACCGCCAGCGCGATCCAGAGCACCGTGATGTCGAAGAAGTGCATCCAGGCGGCGGGGGCGCGGTCGTACAACGAGATGTCGAGCACGGCCACGACGGCGGTGACGCCGATCAGGAGCAGTGGCCAGCTGCGCCGCCTCGCCCACGGGTGTTCAGTGGGGAAACGGGACGCAAGGTACAGCAAACTCGCCGGGGCGGCGGCGTGCGCCAATGCGTTGACTTCGCGGAAATAGAAGGTCGCGAAATCTTCCAGCGACGTGATCAGAACCAGGCCCCAGCTGAGCGAGAAGAGGAGCATGGCACGCGCCGCCGCCTGCCGCGGCCGCAGCAGGATGACGAAGAAGCCAATAACGAGAAACGCCAGGCCGTTCAGCAGGTAATTGCCGAATAGGCCGAGGTAGTCTGCAACCGTGAAGGTAATAACCTTGATCGGGAGCTTGATCACTTTCCCATTGCGGACAAAGGTGTACGTCAAGCTGTGCCCGTCCCCTGCGCGTGCCGCCGCCGCCAGCACTGCCTGCGTGCTCGTGACCGGCTTGCCATTGATCGCGATCAGCTGAGCCCGGTATGGGACGCCCGCCTGTGCCCCCGACCAGGACGGTTGGGTAATCGGCGCCACAATCCGGTTCCGGCCCAGCAGAAAGCCGTTGAATGGCCTGCCGATCCAGTTCAGGCTGGCCTGGACGCAAATGATGGTTACGGCCCCGACCAATGAGAGCAGGGCAATCAGCACGGCACGCTGGCGCGTATCCCGTCTAAGTGATGGCATTTCGCCACATGTATTCCGAGACACCAGTCATGTCCCCCGGAACCGCACAGGCAAGAATTAGACCAGTTGACTGGCTCTTGTCGACCGGTTCGGGCGGCTTGTTGATCGCCGCGCAGCCGCCCTATTCGTTCGCACTGGTTGCCTGGGTTGCACTGGTGCCCCTCCTGATCGCCCTGCGTGGCAAGCGGGCTGGGCAGCGGCTCCTATTGGGCTTGCTGTGTGGCACCGTCTGGGCCTGGGGGCTGGTCGGGATTTGGCTCCTGCCCGCTGCGGAACAACAGCTCCCAGTCGCTGCCGGCACCGCGTTCATTCTCACCCTGGCCGCGGTCGAGGTATTCGGCGGGTTCTACCTCGCGGCATTTGCCTGCTGGTGTCGGCCTGTCGCCGGCCGGCCGGCGCTCCCAGCGGTGCTGGCACTGCCAGCCGGATGGGTCACTTTGGAGCTGGTACGGACGTATGCCCTCGGCGGCGCACCGTGGTGCTTGCTGGGGCATTCGCAGTACGCACGTACCGTGTTGATCCAGAGCGCGGATGTGGCGGGGGTCTACGGCTTGTCGTTCGCGCTGGTGGCTGTGAACGTCGCCGTGGCGCACGCGTTTGTCGGGGCCTTGCGGCGCTCGCGCCGGCCGTCTGTCCTGGCGGAACTCGTTGGTGTGGCTGTGATGCTCCTCGCCCTGCTCGGCTATGGCGAGTGGCGGCTCCATGTGGCCCCCTCGCCGGCAGGCGGTGTCGCGGTCCAAGCCGTGCACAGTCGCTGGAGCAATAGCGGCCGGCCGGCGCCGGAGCAGCTGCTGGCCCGCCTGATCGAGCTCACTGAGGTGCAAGCGCCGGCCGGTGCGCGGCTGCTGATTTGGCCCGAAAATTCGCTGCGTCTCTACGTTCAGGAGACGCCCGAGGCCGTGCGCCAGCTCGGCCGCTTGCTGCGGCACCGGCAGCAGTACCTCTTGGCCGGAGGGCCGTGGTATCAGCAAGGAGCGACCGGGTACCGCTATTACAACTCTGCCTTTCTCTTTACCCCCGCCGGTACGGTCGTCGCGCGCTACGACAAGCGCCTGCTCGTGCCGCTAGCGGAATCCCGTTTCGGCGGGCTGCCGGTGGTAGAACGGCCATTCCGCAGCGGGCGAGCCTGGACACCCTTGACGCTGGGGCGGACGGGGTCGCACGCGAATCCGCGTGCTGCTGTGCGGCTCGGTGTACTGATCTGTTATGAATCCATATTCCCGCAGCCCGCGCGTGAACTGGTGCGTGCAGGGGCGACTGTGCTGGTCAACATCAGCAACGATGAACTTCTCGGAGCCGGTGCGGCGCAGCAAGCGGCAATGGCCGTGTTCCGTGCCGTAGAAAACCGAGTACCTCTGATCCGTGTCGCCAACGACGGCCCGACCTATGCCGTCGATGCATTTGGGCGCACGGTAGCCGCCGCGACGGCCGGTTCGGGGTCGTTGCTCGCGGCGGTGCCGGGCCCGTCCGGACGTTCGTTCTATAGCCGTTGGGGCAACATCTTTTCGTGGGGCTGTCTCCTGTTGGTGCTGTGGAATCTGGCCGTCCTTGTCGCAGGGCGAACGCACGTTCGTGGCCAAGTGCGAATATAGGTTCGCCTAGGGCGGGAGAAAGCAGGGTTTGCCTTGCCGCTTTGTTCTGCGGTGGGCGCTGTCCAGTTAGCGCGGGGTTGGGTATGCTACGCACGGTTGACGAGCGAAGTGGCCTCGCTATCGAGGCACATAGTTTGCAGTCCGAGGCGCTGAGCAGGATGGGGAAGATTTTCGTATGAATCGGTCGCTTGCGGTTGTCTTGGTCGTTTTGTTGTCGAGCGTTGTCGCGCGGCAGGGTGTGGCGTGGTGCATCGGGGGTGCACCACCGCCTGGTGCGCCCGCGGATCTGCTCAAGGTGCTGGATCCGGACGGGGATGGGCTCAACAACCTACAAGAGGCGCTGTTCGGAACCGACCCGAACAGAGCAGACACCGACGGCGACGGGATCCTCGATGGTGATGAGCAAGCGGCAGGGGTGCGAAATGTCGATCGTCCCTCACTGTTCTCGGTCGAGCGCTTCGGAGATCCCAGGCGTGCAGACAGTCAGGTGCTCGTCCTCGAGGGCACCAACTTGTTCAGCGGTGGAGACAGGATCCGTAATTTGCTCCGCAAGCTGCGGCCCAGTCGCCGCTCCGTGGTGATTGTCGAAGAGACGCGCCGGCGCATTCGCGCGAGGGAAAACCGGCGCGGAAACACGCAGGCGCGCATTGTGGTACGGCTGCCGCCTCCCCGGGCGGAGCGCTTTCTTGGCGAGTTGCCGGCGCACGTGTTCGTTCGGACGCGCAACGGGCGCACGAATAGCATGCCGATCATGCCGATGGACCTGCACTGCTCGCCGCCCGAACTGATGGCGGCAGCGCTGATTACCTTGAGGACGGAGCTCGACGGGGTCAAGCATCAGTTGAACTACATCGGGATCGGCGGGTGCGGCCTGATCGATGCTACGAGCGGCGCGCAGGTGAAGACCACGGTCGATCTCATGGACCGCCAGAACCCGGGGCCGGCCGAGTACAGCATCTGCCTGAGTGGGCCGCGGCGCGGTGCAGCGTTGATTGGGTCCCGCATCCTTACACCGGTACGGCCGGGCATTAAGGTGGACAAGCTCAATCCACTGCCGGCGGGAACAGATGAGGTAAGCGTTGGCGACAAGCTCACCGTGCGGACGGCGGGTGGTACGGGTATCGATGTCGTGACTGGAGATAGCTTCGTCACTGTCGGACCGAGGGTGGCCGATCTGACCATTCCGGAATCGAACTTGTACGACGATCATGACGGTGACGGGCTGGTGAGCGCGGATGAACTGCGTATCGGCACCGATCCTCTGATGTTCGACACCGACCGTGATGGTCTCCCCGACGGGCTCGAGCTGCGACGGGGTACGGACCCGCTCGATCCCGACACGAACGACGACGGTATCCCCGATGGGGTGCGGTTCGGCTTCAGCCCTTGCAAGCCCGCCCAGGTCGGCCCGCAAACCCCTGTTCCCGCTGTGCCGCCCCGGGATGCTGGCCGCTTGTTCGGGACGTTGTTCAATTAGCCTCTCACAGGGCGCGCAGCCGCTGGCAACCTAAACTCGAAATGCTGAAGTCGTGCACCGACGGGAAACGCCCATGCGCGACGACAAGAAATCGGCTGGCACCCCGGCCGTCATGCCGGCAATCTTCCGGGCCCGCCCCGCAAGAGCGTGGGGCGGAAATCCTCGCCGTCATTCCCGCAATCATCCAGCGGGAATTCCCTCCGCCCCCCGTATTGCTAGTTGCGTGTTGTACGGCCCGGCGTCAGAAGGTTGGTGGCGGCGGGGGATAGAACGGTGTGGGCCGGGGCATGCGGGCCGCCGCTTGCCGGTAGTAATCGGGGACGAAGGTCCACGTCCTGCCACCGTCGGTGCTGTGCAGAATGCCGTTGGTGTCCGCACTCGCCCATACCTCGGTGGGAGTCACGTAGTGGATTGCCCAGAAGCGGCCGATATTGGGGTAGTCAGTGCGCTGCCAAGTGCTGCCGTTCCAGCGCAACA
>JBHHYR010000041.1:0-23475 GCA_046757585.1 Binatia bacterium
GTCGCCTTGGCGTGCACGCGGTCAGCCCTTCGGCGGCGCGGGATTGGGCAGATCCAGTCCAAGCGTGGACGGGAAGAGCATGGCAATCTCCTCCGGCGTCCAGCGGCCGACCTTTGTGATGGTTCGAACCGGCGCGGGGTAGTTGAGCAGAGAGACCAAGCTGCCTCGCACCAGGAAAGTCTGGCCGTTGATATTGCCCGCCGCTTCGGTCGCCAGATAGACGGCGAAGGGCGCGACGTCATCGGGATGCATGTGCAGCTGTGGCAACCCCTGACCAATCGGACCCGGCACGCTGACCCGGCGCTCCTCCCGGATGCGCCGTGCCGCATCCGAGACGGTGGCGGCCAGCCGCGTCGCGGCGGCTGGCGCGATCGCGTTGACCGTGATGCCGTACTTGCCGAGATCGCGCGAGGTGACCCGAGTCAACCCGGCAATTCCATCTTTCGCCGCCCCGTAGTTTGCCTGCCCCGAGTTGCCGTACAGGCCCGACGTCGATGACATGTTGATGATCCGCCCGCCGTGCTGCTGGCGCATGTGCGCTGCCGCGTGACGCGTGCAGTTGAACGCTCCCTTGAGATGGACGGCGATGACCGTATCCCAGTCTTCTTCGCTGAGGTTGAACACCATGCGGTCGCGTAAGATGCCGGCGTTGTTGACCAGGATGTCGATCCGCCCGAACTCCTGGACCGCTGTATTGATGAGATGCTCCGCGGCGGTGAAGCTGGCGACGCTGTCGCCGTTCGCACTGGCGCGGCCACCCTGGGCGCGGATCTCCGCCGCCACTTCTTCGGCCGGTGTGCTCGACTGGCCGGTGCCGTCGACTGCAGTCCCGAGGTCATTGACGATCACTGCGGCGCCTTCAGCCGCTAGCAGCAGCGCGATGCCACGCCCGATGCCGCGCCCCGCCCCGGTGACAACGGCAACCTTGTCCCTCAACCTGGTTCCCATGGCTCGTCCTTCACGTCTGGCCGCTGGGCGCCTGGCCCCTCGGTGGGGCCGGATTCACCAGCCCTTCGGCCAAGGTGAGCGGGACCAGCTCATCGAGCTCGTCGAGAGTCCAGCGGCCGTCGGGCTTGTAGATCGTCTTGATCGGCCGTGGCTGCGAGATCAGCGATACTGAGCCGCCGGCGCACAGGAAGAACTGACCGTTGACCGTGGCGGCATGATCGCTTGCCAGAAAGACGACCATCGGGGCAACGTCCTCCGGCTTCAGATCTTCGAGCTGCGCGAGCGCCTTCTCTTCACGGATGATGCCCTGCTGCTTGCGGATCTCACGTGCCTTGATCACTTCGGGTGTCAGGGTCATGCGCGTGGCCGCGACCGGGGCAATGGCGTTGCAGGTGATGCCATACTTGCCGAGGTCGCGGGCAACGACTTTGGTCAAGCCGCTAATGGCGGCCTTGGCGGAGCCGTAGTTCGCTTGCCCGGGGTTGCCGAACAGCCCCGAGCCGGAGGAGAAGGTCACGATCCGGCCATGGTGCTGCGCGCGCATCCGCGGCGCAGCGTGACGGATGCAGTTGAAAGTGCCTTTCAGGTGCACGGCGAGCACAGAATCCCAGTCTTCCTCGCTCATGTTGAAGACCATGCGGTCCCGAAGGATGCCGGCACAGGTAACCAGAATGTCGATGCGACCAAACTCGCGCACCGCCGTGTTGACGATGTTCTCAGCACCAGCCCACGTCGCGACGGAATCGGTGTTCACAACCGCTTCGCCCCCCGCGTGCTGGATACTGGCCACGACGTCGAAGGCGGGCCCCGTCGTTGGCGCCTGGCCGTGCAGGTCGACGCCGTAATCGTTGACCACCACCTTGGCGCCGGCGACCGCCAGGCCGAGCGCTACGCCGCGCCCGATGCCACGGCCCGCCCCCGTGACTGCCGCTACTCGTCCTCGCAACATCATACCCACGGCTCGACTCCTATGACTGTCAATCCGGCGCAGACTGTATGCAAGTGTCTGTGAGACCGCAAGCGGTTCCCCCGGGGCCCTACCTACAGGGCGCCGGCCAGTGCGGCGGCGGCGGCGCGCGGATCGCGGGCTTCTAGGATTGCGGAGACGACCGCGAGACAAACACCGTGCCGGCGCACGACCGCCACACGATCGAGCCGGATGCCACCGATCCCAAAGATAGGCCGGTTGATCGAATGCGCCGCGGCCGCCAGCGCAGCTAAGCCGACCGGCGGACCGTAGCGGCGCTTCGCTGGCGTGTCGTACACCGGGCCAAAGACGATGAAGTCCGCACCACCAGCTGCGGCGGCGCGTGCCTGGTCGAGACTATGTGCCGAGGCACCGATCAGAGCGTGCGGGCCCAGCAGCCGCCGCGCCGCGGCGGGTGTGAACGAGTCGGCGGGCAACTGCACGCCGTCGGCACCGGTGGCCAGGGCAACGTCGATGCGATCGTTGATCAGCAGGCGCGCCGCATGGCGGTGGCACAGCTGGCGCAGGTGGCATGCCAGATCAAAGAGCTCTGCTGCCGGGAGGTCCTTTTCGCGCAGCTGGACAGCCCCAACCCCACCTTGCAAAGCTGCCTCTACCACCTCGAGGAGCGGCCGGCCGCCCGTTCGGTGCCGATCGGTGACGAGGTAGAGCTGGAAGGAGCACGCCGCCATGCACACGACCCCGCAAGCGTTAACGGGCAGCCGCTCTCTCTCCTTGCCGCATGGCTCGCAGGAGCGACAGCGGGCGAGAGTTACGAGTCACTTTTGAACGTCACCCGATGAGGCCGTCGATCGGGCTCGAGGCCGTGGCGTAGAGCCTGCGCGGGATGCGTCCGGCCAGGAATGCCTGGCGCCCGGCCTCGACTGCAAGGCGCATCGCTTGCGCCATGAGCAGCGGGTCCTTCGCTCCAGCGATCGCCGTGTTCATCAACACACCGTCGCAGCCCAGTTCCATCGCGATGGCAGCATCCGACGCGGTTCCGACACCGGCGTCCACGATCACCGGCACGTGGCTCTGCTCGAGAATGATCCGAATGTTGTACGGATTGCGAATGCCGAGGCCGGAGCCGATCGGTGCAGCCAGTGGCATGACCGCCGGGCAGCCGATGTCCTCGAGCCTCTTGGCACTGATGGGATCGTCGTTGACGTATGGCAGTACCGCAAAGCCTTCTTTGACCAGCACCTTGGCTGCCTCGATGGTCGCCGGCACGTCCGGGAACAAGGTCTTCTGGTCACCAATGACTTCCAGCTTGATCATGTTGCCGATACCGGCCTCCCGGGCCAAACGGGCGGTGCGGATTGCTTCCTCGGCGGTGGCGCAGCCCGCCGTGTTCGGGAGAATCGTGTACCGAGCCGGATCGAGGAAGTCGAGCAAGTTCTCCTTGTCCCGGTTGGTGATGTTCACCCGCCGCACGGCGACGGTGACGATCTGCGCGCCGGATGCCTCGACGGCACGTCTGGTTTCCTCGAAGTCGCGGTACTTGCCCGTTCCCACGATCAGACGTGATTGGAAAGTCTTTCCTGCCAGCGCGAACGGATCAGTCATGGATCGTCGATTATCCTCCCCCGACGAAGTTGACGATTTCAACCTGATCACCTTCCCTGAGGGTGTGCGTGGCATACGCTTCGCGCACGATGATCTCGCGGTTCACCTCAACAGCGATGCGCTGCTGCGTGAGCCCCAGCTGGCTGATCAAATCAGCGATCGTCAGCCCGTCGGCCAAAGATTGTGGCTCGCCGTTGACGGTGACGCGCACGCAAGCAAGACTAGTCGTTTGAGGCTACCTTTACAACACGACACCCATCTGGTAAGCGGGCCGCACTCGCCGTTCCGCATGACAACAAGACCGGCCGGACGTCCCACCTGTGCTACCATTGAAGGCGCAGCGCTACGCAACAACTACGCGCTCGTGCGGGCGGCCCTGGCGCCAGGGAGCTCGCTGCTCGCGGTGGTCAAGGCCGACGGCTACGGGCACGGCGCGACGCTTGTCGCGCCTATCCTCGAGGCCGCGGGGGCCGGCGGGTTGGGTGTGGCCACGGTTGCCGAAGGCGTGGAGCTGCGCTGCAGCGGTGTGCGCAAACCGATTCTAGTTCTCACGGGAGCGACCGGGGGCGATGTTGTGGCGCTGCGCGAACACCAGCTGTCCGTGGCCGTGGTGGATCGCGAGATGGCGCGGGAGCTGGCGGCAGCCGCCGGCGGATATCGAGTGCGCGTGCACGTGAAGGTCGATACCGGGATGGGGCGCCTCGGCGCCTTGCCGGCCGACCTGCCGGCGCTGGTTGATGAGCTGCAACGGGCGGGGACGTTCGAGATCGAGGGGGTGTTCTCCCACTTCGGCAACGCCGACCGGGTCGATCAGGAGTACTCGGATTATCAGCTGAGGGTGTTTCGCGGGGCCGTCGAGACGTTGCACGAGATGGGCGTCCGCCCGCGCTGGGTCCATCTGGCCAACAGCGCCGCCACGCTGTCACGCCCGGAGGCCCACTTTTCCCTCGTGCGCCCGGGCATCGTGCTCTACGGCGTTCCACCCGGTGCAACGCCCGCGCCGGCGGGGTTGCAGCCGGTCATGCGTCTGGCTACGCGCATCGTCCAGCTCAAGACAGTGCCGTCGGAGTTTCCTGTCAGCTATGGGCAGACCTTCGTCACGCGGCGTCGCAGTGTCCTTGCCGTGTTGCCCATCGGCTACGCTGATGGCTATGACCGGGCCCTGTCCAACCGCGCGGCCGTGCTGGTGCATGGCCAGCGGGTAGCCGTGGTCGGCGCGGTGTGCATGGACCTGATGATGGTGGACGTGAGCGATCTCCGCGGGGTGCGGGTTGGTGACGAGGTCGTCCTCTGGGGCCGGCAAAACAGCGCCGAAATCACGGTGTCGGAGGTTGCGCAGTGGCAGGGTAGCGTAGCGTATGAGGTGTTAACCCGTCTCGGCAAACGGGTGCCGCGCGTGCTGATTCCGGAGCAGCAGGGCCGCGGCGAAGGGGGGTAGGGTAGGGATGGCGAAGATTACACGGGCGTTGGTGAGTGTCAGTGACAAGAGCGGCTTACTCGACTTCGTCAAAGGACTGCGCGCGTGCCAGGTCGAGATCGTGTCGACTGGCGGCACAGCAGCGCTGCTGGTGGGCGCCGGGATTCCCGTGGTCGCGGTGAGCGACTACACCGGCTCGCCGGAGATTCTCGACGGACGGGTGAAGACGCTGCACCCGAAGATCCACGGCGGCATTCTCGGCCGACGCGACGACCCTCGCCACCAGGAGCAGATGGCTGCGCATGGGATCGGGCCGATAGACATGGTGGTTGTGAACCTCTACCCGTTCGAAGCGACGGTCGCGCGGGCGGATTGCAGCCTGGCGGAGGCCATCGAGCAGATCGATATTGGTGGACCGTCCATGGTGCGTTCGGCCGCGAAGAACCATCAGGACGTGACGGTCGTCGTCGACCCCGCCGACTATGACGCGATCCTGGCTGAAATGCAGCACGGCGGCGGAGTGATCTCGGCGGCGACGCGGGCGCGTCTGGCGCGCAAAGCCTTCGAGACGACCGCCCGCTACGACGGTGCCATCGCCGACTATCTCGGTCGCCGCCATGGCGGAAGCTGCCAGCGCTTCGGAGAGACGATCCACATTGGTCTGCGTAAGGCGCAGGATTTGCGCTACGGCGAGAACCCGCACCAGCACGCCGCGCTCTACGGTGATTTCTCCCGGATCGTGGAGCAACTGCACGGTAAGGAACTCTCCTATAATAACATCGTCGACATCAACGCGGCACTGCCACTCATGCTCGAGTTCGCCGGCGATCCGGACGCAGCGGTAGCGATCCTGAAGCATAATACCCCATGCGGCGTTGGCACCGGGACGACGGTGCTCGAAGCCTATCGGCGCGCGTTCACGACGGATCCACAGTCGCCGTTCGGGGGTATTCTCATCACCAACAAGACCTGGACACGGGAGTTGGCCGCCGAGGTGAACGAGATCTTCACGGAAGTGTTGATCGCGCCCGACTTCGCAGCCGATGCGCTTGAGTTCCTGCGCAAGAAGAAAAACCGCCGCCTGATGCGCTGGCATCCCGATGCGATGCGCGATGCCACCCGCGAGGTGCGGGGCGTGCATGGTGGCCTGCTGGTACAGGACACCGACCGGGCGATGGAGGACCCACGTGCGGGCAGGGTCGTCACGTCGCGCCCGCCCACGCCGCAGGAGTACGCCGGGTTGGCCTTTGGGCTCAAAGTGGTGAAGCACGTGAAATCCAACGCCATCGCGTTCGTGAGCCCGCACCGCACGTTGGCGTTGGGCGGAGGCGCGACCTCGCGGGTGGATCCGGTCCACGCGGCGCGTGAAAAGGCGGCGCGTGTCGGTATCTCCTTGACGGGTTCCGTCCTCGCTAGCGATGCCTTCTTCCCATTTCCCGACGGCGTCGAGGAAGCGGCGAAGGCCGGCGCCACCGCGGTGGTACAGCCGGGCGGAAGTGTGCGCGACGACGAGGTGATTGCAACGGCGAACGCCTGCGGCGTCGCGATGGTCTTCACTGGCGTGCGACATTTCCGTCACTGAGTGTGCCTGGTCGCGCCTGGGGAAACCCGCTACATAAGATGCGGTAGATGCGGTACGTCGTATGAAGGTCCTGATCATTGGTGGGGGTGGACGGGAACACGCCCTGGCGTGGAAGGTTGGCCAGTCACCGCGGGTCAAGCGGGTATTCTGCGCACCGGGCAATGCCGGCGTTGCGGCGGTGGCCGACCTCGTGCCGCTAGCAGTCGGCGACGTTGCCGCGCTCGCACGGTTTGCGCGTGATGAGCACGTGGACCTCACGATCGTCGGACCGGAGCTGCCGCTGACCCTCGGGATCGCCGACGACTTTCAGCGCCAGGGCTTGCGCATTTTCGGCCCGCGCCGCCAGGCGGCCCAGATCGAGGGGAGCAAAGTGTTTGCCAAGGAGCTGCTGCGCCGCCGCGGGATTCCGACAGGCTTCTTTGGCGCCTTTTCGGACCCCGATGAAGCGATCCGATACGTCGCAGAGGTGGGCCCTCCCATCGTGGTCAAGCCGGACGGTCTCGCTGCGGGCAAGGGCGTGCTGATATGCCAGACGGTCAAGGAGGCGCATGACGCGATTGACGAGATCATGCGCACGCGCATCTTCGGCGACGCCGGCGAACGCGTCGTTGTCGAGGAATTCCTTGAAGGCGAGGAGGTGTCGTTCATCGCCTTGACGGACGGCCGCAGTGTCAGACCGCTCGCCTCGTCGCAGGATCACAAACGCGCGTATGACGGGGAGACGGGTCCGAACACGGGTGGCATGGGCGCGTACTCGCCGGCCCCTGTGGTTACACCCGCCATGCACCAGCGCATCATGCGCGAGATCATGGAACCGGTGGTGCAGGCACTGAGCGAGGCCAAGATCGATTATCGCGGTGTACTGTACGCCGGCGTCATGATCACCGCGAGCGGCCCAAAGGTGCTGGAATTCAACGCTCGATTCGGAGACCCCGAGTGCCAACCGCTGATGCTGCGGCTCAAGAGTGATCTGGTGCCCTTGCTGGAAGCCTGCATCGACGGCAGGCTGGATCAGGCCGACATCGAGTGGGACGACCGCGCTGCCGCCTGTATCGTCCTGGCGGCGGCGGGGTATCCGGGCAGCTACGAGAAAGGGAAGGTCATCCGCGGGCTGGAAACGCTCAAGGGCTGGGCCAATGGCGTCGTCTTCCACGCAGGCACCGCCCGGCGTGACGACGCCGTTGTCACCAACGGGGGGCGCGTGCTCGGGGTGACGGCGCTCGGCGCCACGGTGCGTGATGCGCTCCGTGAAGCCTACCGGGCCGTTGAGCAGATCCACTTTGACGGCATGCAGTACCGGCGCGACATCGGACACCGCGCTCTGGAGGCGCTGCCGTGAAGGGGCGGGCGCCGCAGGTCGGTATTCTCATGGGGAGCGATCGTGATTGGGACGTCATGATGGCCGCCGCGGCACGGCTCGAGGCCTTGGGCGTTCCGCACGAAGTGAAGGTGCTGTCGGCACATCGTGCCCCGCAGCGGACAGCTGAGTACGCCAGCGGAGCACGGGAACGGGGGCTCGCCGTGTTGATCGCTGGCGCGGGCGCCGCGGCACACTTGGCCGGAATCGTGGCCGCCCATACGACGCTGCCGGTGATTGGCGTTCCCCTGAATGCTGGAAGCCTGCACGGGCTGGATGCCCTGCTTGCAACCGTCCAGATGCCCGCCGGGGTGCCAGTGGCGACGGTCGCGATCGGCAGGACCGGCGCCGAAAATGCCGCGCTCCTGGCGGCCCAGATTCTGGCTCTGAGCGACGCGCCGCTGGCGCGGAAGCTGATGGCGTTCAAGCGGCGGCTGGCACGCCAGGTCGCGGAGAAAGATGCTCGGCTCAAACAGCGGCGCCGGCGGCCTTGACAGCGAGTCGATTCACGCTGCGGCTCGGGTCCTCGCAGCGGGAGGGAGTGTCGTCTATCCCACCGAGACGCTGTATGCTCTGGGAGTGGACGCACTCAACCCAAGGGCCCTCGAGCGCCTGGTGGGGTTGAAGGTGCGCACGCCGGGGAAACCGATCGCCGTGCTGATCAGCGATACGAGCATGCTGCACGATCTGGTGGACGAGGTGCCGTCGTACGCCGCCGTATTGATGCGCCGTTTCTGGCCGGGACCGCTGACTCTCGTGCTGCGCGGGCGCCCGTCGCTGTCACCGCTCCTGACAGGAGGTGGCAACGGGATCGGCGTGCGCCTGTCGAGTCACGCCACGGCCATCTCGCTGGTGCGCACTTTGGGCCGGCCGGTGACCGCTCCGAGTGCAAACCCTGCCGGGCTGCGGCCGCCGACCTGTATCGAAGAGGCACGCACCTACTTCGGGTCGCGGGTCGAGTATTATCTCGATGGAGGACGCGTGCGCGGCGAGCCGGCGTCGACGGTCGTGGACGCGCGCGGGCAACTGGTGGTGATTCGAGAGGGCGCCGTTACCGCTGCCGCTCTGCGTGCGAGCCTGCGTAGCGCCGTGTGACCATGGCCACGCTCCGAGCATTCCGTCCGTTACGCTACAATCAGGCCCGGGTCGGTGACTTGGCGTCGGTTGTCGCGCCGCCGTACGACGTCATTAGTGAGGCCCGGCGCGATGCCCTGTACGCACGCAGCGAGTACAACGTGGTGCGCCTGATCCTAAACGGCGCACGCGATCGCTACGCCGCGGCCGGCGAGCGACTGCGTGCCTGGTGCCGAGCGGGCGTTCTCGTTCGTGAGAGGGTCCCCTCGCTCGGCTATTACGTCGAGCAGTTTTCCCTGCCCGGCGGCGGGACGGGTCAGCGCCAAGGCGTCATCGGTGTCGTGCGCCTCGAACCGTTCAGCTCCGGCAATATCCGACCGCACGAACGCACGTTTACACGAGCCAAGGAAGATCGCATGCGCATTTTGCGCGCTTGTCGCACGAACCTCAGTCCCATCTTCGGGTTGTTCGCCGACAAGACCGAGCTGCTCGAGCAGACACGCCTGGCTGCCGCGAACCGGCAGCCGGACATTGCCGTGGTGGACGACGGGGGGGTGCGGCATCAGCTGTGGCTGCTCGAGGAACCGAGCGTCATCGAGGCGGTTGCCGGTGCGCTACGCGACGAGCCGATCCTGATAGCGGACGGGCACCATCGGTATGAAACTGCACTCGCCTACCGCGACGCCCAGCGCGCGCAGGGCTGCGGCGATCCGGATGCACCCCACAATTTCATCCTCATGTACCTGACGAGTATGAGCCATCCAGGGCTGGTCATTCTGCCCACCCACCGGGTCGTAACGGGCGGACCCGCCATCAATGGGTCGGCGCTGCTGGCGGCGCTGCGGCAGCACTTCCACCTGATCCCGTTCGCCCGATCAGCGCAGCAGGAGTTTCGTGCTTGCCTGCATGGTGATTCGGCACGCGTGCGGCTGGGCATCGCGCTAGCGGACAGGGAGTCGCGGGTTGTTGCGACCCTGGCTGACCCGTCTGTGCTTGAACGCTGCGCGTCCAACCTAGCCCCGGCTGTCCGCGGTCTTGACGTCGCGGTGCTCGACACCGTGATCCTGCGGGGCCTCCTTGGCATCGATTGCAGCGTTGCGGCGCAGGCCGGCCAGCTCGCGTATACCCATGACGATGACGAAGCGGTGCGAACCGTGGATCACGGTGCACAGGCGGCGTTTCTTCTGAACGCGCCGCGCATCGAGGATGTACAGGCGGTCTGCCTGGCCGGCGAGACGATGCCGGAAAAGTCAACCTATTTCTACCCAAAGCTGCTGACGGGGTTGGTGTTTCATCCGTTGGTCGAAAGCCTGCCGGTGTAGCGCCTGAACGCGCAGATAGGTTCCTCCACCCCCGGGCCACGGGCACGTGCGGGAATGCAGAACCCGCTCCGTGCGGATGCCCGATACCTCTGGCGCCGTCCAAGCCTCATCTGAGGATTGAGAAAGAGCGCAAGGGCTTACCCCGGATCAGCAACAGCTGGGCGCCGGCTTGAGAGCACGCGCGCCCGAAACGCGTGCCCCGTGGTATCTGCACGGCATCCCCAGTCCCCAGCCTGACACGGCTGTCGCCGATCTGCAGGGCCAGGTCACCTTCGAGGAGAATGAGCACCCGGTCGCCATCCTTGTCGGTATTGAGATCCGGCGTC
Source organism: Binatia bacterium (assembly GCA_046757585.1). Taxonomy (GTDB): domain Bacteria; phylum Desulfobacterota; class Binatia; order HRBIN30; family HRBIN30; genus JBHHYR01. The sequence continues at coordinate 10,560 of JBHHYR010000041.1, forward strand.
TCCGAATCAGGCGGATGCGAGATCGACATCACCGCAAAGTTTTGGCTGTCGAAGAGGAGCCCCGCGGGAGCCTCCTCTCTGGCCGTACCGAATATGGCTCGGTGCTGCTTGTAACGCGTTGCTGGCAGCTTGGTTGCGAACCGAACACCCATTTCGAGCAATCCTTCGTTCATGCTGGAGGCTCGGAGCAGGTTCCATGCCAGGTACTGCCTTGCCAGGCCCCGGTGCCGTTCTCAGCACTTTGGTGCCCCCTGCGCCACTGGCGGGTACGGCCCAGGGACAAATTGTGTCCACACGTCATTTCCACGTAATGGCCTGGACTTCCGTATATTCGTGCAGGCCCCAGCGGCCGCCCTCTCGGCCGATGCCGCTTTCCTTGAAGCCGCCAAACGGGGTGTGGAGGAGACTCACGGCGCCATTGACATTGACCGAACCGGTTCGAATCCGCTTAGCCACCTCGATACCCTTGGCGATGTCCGAGGTATACACGGCACCGCCGAGCCCGTAGCTGGACGCATTGGCGATGCGCACGGCGTCATCTATGTCTGCGAACGGGAGCACGGAGAGCACAGGACCGAAGATCTCCTCGCGGGCGATGCGCATGTCGTTGCGCACCGCGCCGAAGATCGTCGGTTGGAGGAAGTAGCCGCGCGGGAGGTTCTGGGGCCGGCCTCCGCCGGTGGCGAGGACGGCGCCCTCACGCTTTCCCGCATCGATGTATTCTTCGATTTTCTGCCGGCGCTCTTCCCGGATGACCGGACCGAGCATGACTGACGGGTCGGCAGGGTCGCCGACCGTGACGATGGAAGCGACGAAGTTGCTCAGCCGTGCGACGAGGTCATCGTGCTTTGACTGCGGGACGAGCACGCGGGTGCACATGGCGCAGCCCTGCCCAGCGTGGAAGAAGCTGGGTCCGGAGGTGAAAGGGGCGACGACGTCGAGGTCAGCGTCATCGAGCACAATGGCTGCGGACTTGCCGCCCAGCTCGAGGTGCACCCGCTTGAGGGTCGGTGCCGCCGCGCTCATGATGCGCTTTCCCGTCGTCACGCTGCCGGTGTAACTGATCTTGTCCACCAGTGGGCTCTCGACCAGACCGGCGCCGAGCGCCGGGCTTTCGCCGGTGACGACGTTGAACACCCCCTTGGGGAGGTCACACGCTTGCAGTGCTTCCGCAATCACTAGGTCGATCAGCGGTGCGTACGGTGACGGCTTGACCACCATCGTGCAGCCGGTGGCGAGCGCGGGACCGATTTTTTGCACCGTGACGAAGAAGGGGAAGTTCCACGTCGGGATGAGGCCGCACACGCCGACCGGTTGGTGGTAGGCCATCGCATTGTTCACCTGCGTGCCTAGCGGTCCCTGGCTGATGAGCACGGGGAGCATCTGCTCGAACTCGAAGGACGTGGTGAGATCGGCGTACGTGGCCAGCAGCTCGAACGGCGTATCGAGCTGAATCGGAAGCGTGATGTATTCGGCGGCGCACGTGGAAATCAGAAGCCGGCGCAGTTCCTCCTTGCGCTGCTCCAATTCCTCGACGAACCGCCGCAGCACCTTGGCCCGGTCGTGTGGTGTCGTGCGGCGCCACGGCCCGTCATCGAATGCCTTGCGTGCCGCCGCAATCGCCCGTTCGAGATCGGAGCGGGCGGCGTTGGGGGCACGAGCCACGACGTCTTCCGTGGCGGGGTTGATGACGTCATACGTGGCCCCGCCTGCCGCCTCCGTCCACACACCATCGATGTACAGCCTGAAAGTCTGCGACATGCCGCTCTGAGATGTCTGTGTCATGACCCAGCTCCTCGGATGAGATCTCTTTTCATGTCCCCATTCGGCGCCGCAATCAACAGGGGACGTGCATTGCCAGTTTCGTAGGAAGCACTCCGGCACGACGTACAGCGCCGACACCTCGAGGGCCGTTGTTCTCAGAGGCCAAGTTCGAAATGCGAAAGACGAGATGCTAAGGCTCGATGCGATGGACCTCACCTTCACCCCGGAACAAGAGAAGTTTCGTTTGCGCTTGCGCCGCTGGCTGGCTGAGAACCTGCCGCCGGGCTGGGGAACCGACGCGTACGCCGCCTTTGCCAGCTACGAGGAGGAAGTGGCGTTCCTGCGCGCCTGGCAGGCGAAGCTCCATCGCGGCGGGTGGACCGGCCTGTCCTGGCCGAAGGAATACGGCGGTGCCGGCGCCACGCTCGTGGAGCAGGCCATTTTCAACGAAGAAATGGCGCGGGCGCAGGCGCCCGAAATGATCAACAAGGTTGGCAACAACAATGTCGGCCCAACCTTGATTGCGCACGGGAGCGAGGAACAGAAGCGGCGTTTTCTAGCGAAGATCCTATCGGCAGAGGAGATCTGGTGCCAGCTCTTCAGCGAACCCGGTGCGGGCTCGGACCTCGCCGGGCTGCGCACCAGGGCGGAACGGACTGGCGACGGCTACCGTCTCACGGGCCAGAAGGTGTGGACGAGCTACGCCGAGTTTTCGCGCTGGGCGATCTGCTTGGCGCGCACGCATCCTGCAGCGCCCAAGCATAAAGGCCTCACGTACTTCATCGTCGATATGCACGCGCCGGGGATCCACGTTCGGCCCTTGCGCCAGATGACCGGTGGCACGGAGTTCAACGAGGTGTTTCTCGATGCCGTCTGGGTGCCGCGTGATTTCGTGATCGGCAAGGAGAACGACGGCTGGGCCGTGGCCATGAACACCCTGGCGCACGAGCGCGGGACCGGCTACCTGTTCAAGGAACAGGTCAAGCACAAGATTGCCGTGGACCGCCTCGTGCGGCTGGTGCGCAAACGGCAGGCCGCCGGCCGGCCCGTCCACCCCGCGCTGCGTGCTGAGGTGGTGAAGGCTTACATCCGCGTCGAGATCATGAGGCTGCTCAATCTTGACACCATGACACGGCTGGCGCGCGGGCAGGACGCGGGCGCCGACACGAGCCTCAAGAAGGAGTTCTGGACCCGGCTCTCGCAGCACCTGCACGAGACGGCCCTGGCGGTCGAGGGTCCGGCTGCGCAGCTGGTGGCAGGCGACCCGCAGGCAATCGACCAGGGGCGCTGGCAGCAAACGTTCCTCTACAGCCGTTCCTCGAGCATTTCAGGGGGAACGTCGGAGATCCAGCTGAATATCATCGCGACCCGGCTGCTCGGATTGCCGAAGGGCGCCTAACCCGGCACAGCCGGAACCGAATAGGGTGGAGATGCCGGTGGGATGTGGGGAGACGGGAACCACGGTAGTGGGTCAAACTGACCCACTACGCCGTGCCCAGGTTTGTTGACAATGCGCATTCAGCCCGCTAGCCAGATCCATGGAAACGGCAAGCGCGGGCGCCCTTCCTGGCGCAAGTAGTCACACGGCTGCGGCTCTTCCACCCAAGAATGGAGGATGAGGAACCATTTGATGGGCCGTCGCAGAAGCCCCCTCAATCGCGGTACTCCCTCGGTCTCCGGTTTCACAAGGGGAACGGAGCGCTGACAGCATGCGGCCGGACACACGTCACATAGCGATCATCGACCTCGGCGGGCAGTATTGCCATCTCATTGCGAGACGGCTGCGTGACAGTGGTGTCGACTGCGCCGTCTACAGTCCGGAGATCTCCGCCCGGCGCCTTGCTGGTTGCGCCGGTGTGATCCTGTCCGGCGGTCCGCAGAGCGTCTACAACCGCCGGGCGCCGACTATCGATGAAGCGGTGCTGCGTCTGGGCGTCCCGGTGCTTGGGATCTGTTACGGGCATCACCTCCTAGCCAAGATGCTCGGGGGTAGAGTGACGAAGCGGAACGGGGAATATGGCTTCGCTCAGCTGAAGGTCCATACACCGGACACACTGTTCCGTCGCACACCGCGTACACAGCAAGTATGGATGAGTCACGCCGATACGGTTACGGCGTTGCCGGCGGGTGTCCGCGTCATGGCGGCGACGGAGCGGTGCGAGACGGCAGCCTTCGCCGACTCCAAGCGCCACTTTTTCGGGGTGCAATTTCACCCGGAGGTTGTTCACACGGACTTCGGTACGCGTATCCTGCGCAACTTCGTGCGCGAAGCCTGCGGAATCCGGGAACGGACGGCGCCGACCGACCGGATCCCTGCGCTCACGAGGCAGATCCGGGCCGCCGCGGCGGGCAGGTCCGTGTTCTTTCTGGTGAGCGGCGGCGTCGACTCCACGGTGGCGTTCGTTCTCTGCGCCAGAGCTCTGCCGAAGGAAAGAATCCTCGGTCTCTACGTCGATACCGGCCTCATGCGGCAGGGGGAGACGGAAGAGCTGTGTGAGAGCTTACGGAAGCTGGGACTGACGGATCGACTCCAGGTCTGGGATGCCTCGGCCCGGTTTCTGGGGTCGCTGCAGAAGGTGATGGATCCCGAAAGGAAACGACGGATCATCGGCCGCCTGTTCGTGCAGATCCAAGCGGAAGCGATGCGGCGATACGGTATCGATCAGCAGCACTGGCTCTTGGGACAGGGGACCATCTATCCCGATACGATTGAATCGGGCGGCTCGAGTGGACGCGCCGCAGTCATCAAGACGCACCATAACCGGTGCGAAGAGGTGCGGAAGCTCCTGCGGCAGGGGCGCGTGCTCGAACCGCTGGCTGAGTTCTACAAAGATGAAGTTCGAAAGATCGGGAAGGCATTGGGGCTCCCCTCCCGGCTGACCAATCGTTGGCCCTTTCCGGGGCCGGGCCTCGCCATCCGGTGTTTATGCAGCCGGTCATCCGGCGCGGCGCGATCCCTGTCGGCTCAGGCCGCGCGTGCCGTCCGCACAGCGCACTACGAAGGCGTGCTGCTGCCGATTCAAACCGTCGGTGTGCAAGGGGACGCGCGAACGTACCGAAGGGTGGTCGCCCTGCGTCACTGCAGCCACCGTCTGAATTATCGAATCCTGCAGTCCCTGAGCACCGCGCTGTGCAACGTCCACTCGGAAACGAATCGCGTCATTGTCCTTCTTTCGAGCCTTTCGGCGGTCACGCTGAAGCGGGCCCGGGTTGCTCGGCAGACCATCACCTCGCAGCGGGTCGAGCTTTTGAGACAGGCCGACTGCGTCGTCCGATCGTCGCTGGAGGAGGCCGGCATGGTCGGGGCGGTATGGCAGTTTCCCGTCGTCCTTGCTCCGATCACGTTTGCGGCTGGGGAGGCAATTGTCCTGCGGCCTGTGAGATCGGAGGATGGAATGACAGCAAGCTTTGCCCGGCTGCCGTTGCGGTTTGTGCGCCGGATGGCGCGGAAGGTCTTGAGTCTCCCTGGCATCGATGCGGTGTTCCTGGACGTTACGAACAAACCCCCAGCCACAATCGAGTGGGAGTGAACGACGTCAGTGGGAAAACGGCCCGGCAGGAATCGTGCGCCTGGAACAGGCTCTCTGCGGTCGTCGGGATGCCCGTTGGGCAACCGCTCCGGGGCCTCCGGTGGACCGTGGGCGACCCTGTGGGCGCGTGCTGCCGTGGCGGACCGGGCCTCGGCGGCGAATAGAAGAACCGCAGCCGTACGCGGCCCGGAGGATCGGCTGGCGCCGGCTGCTAGCGGTGGCGTCGCTGGGCGGCGTTCTTGATAGCGCGCGCGGCGCGTTCCCGATCCGAGTCGCTCTGGAAGCCGAACACTGCCGAGAATTTCTTTCCCACCGTCTCGGCCATGACGAAGGCGATGTTGACGCCCTGGTCTGCGACCTCGCCGCCGAGCTTGGCACCAAGCCCGGGCCGGTCGTCGCCCTCGACGAGTAGGCAGGGAATCGGCGACGGCCGCAGGCCGGCACGTCGAGCCGCCGCTGTGGCTTGCTTGCCCTGCACTGGAAATACTTCGATCGCCGCCCGCTTGCGGTTCCCGGGGAAAACGTACCCCATCACCACACGCAGATTCACGCCGGCCTCGGCCAGAGGCTGGAGCACATCAGCGAGCAGACCGGGCGCGTTGGTGACCTCTCTGCGCCAGAGCGCCACCTTTTTGGTTGTTACCGCCATGTCCGTCCCTCCTGCAGCAAGAGTTTTCTCAGCTGCCGGATTCTACACCATCTGGAGCAAAAACATGATACGCCGCTGCGCCCGTCGAACTCGCCGCACCGGTACTCTCCCGGTGCACAGGCGTTGCGCAAAGGGGATGAGAGGGAATGTTGCGAAGCCGGACGACATCCTGCCCGGCGTCGTGAATCGGTGAATGCAGCCGGAATCAGTACCAGCAATGCGATGATGTTGAAGTGCATTGGCCCGGCAGCTGCTACCGGCGCCCATGGCGATCATTCTTCGGATCGGTCCTCCAAGGCATCTTCGAAACCCCGGACGTACCCTTCGCGATAGTCGCCATCGTAGAAGAGCCGGTCGATGATCGCTCCGGAGAGATACACAATGCCTCCGTAATACGGGTAGTAGGGATAGTGTGCTCCCGAGTAGTAGGCAGGAGGACAGTAATAGGCGGCGTATGGATGGTGGGAGCCATGACCATGGCCGTAGAAGGCATGGCCGTGACCGTGGAAGTGGCCGTGGAAATGGGGATGGCCGTGGAAATGGAAGGGGCCAAAGGAATGGTGATGAAAGCCGTGGTGAAATGAATGCCCGTGCCCGCCTCTGAAATGTCCGTGCTGAGCAAACGAGGCGGACGGGAGCACCAGCAGGCAGCAGACAAGGACTACGTAGAACAGGTTTCTCATTGTGCCTCCAAATGACTGGGCCAAGAAACGCCGGCCTACGCGCACCCCCTCATCCGGAAGCTGTCGCTGTTCCGGAAGATGAGGGAGCCGGCGTCCCGGACCCCGGTCTGGGTGTGAGGGTCGGACGAGCCCGCCTCCAGGACAGGATGGCCCCCCATCCGGCATCAATCCGTTCATCAAAGAATTATCCCTTGACACGTTAAACGTCGCCTGGGGTGTGATAGTTGCGCTGGACATCTCAGGTCCCCGCTTTTCCTGGAGAAAATGGGACGCCCTCGGGCGGGGTGGGCGAAGGTGCTAGCGAGCAGCTCAGACGGAATGACATTGATCATACTGTCATATGACCTATGTCATCCGCCGGCGAGTCGGTTGGGCGCTAGGATATATGATGTGTGGTATTCCTGTCAGCTGGCCGTGGGTGCTGCGAACGCCGGGGCACGGTGGCGAGCACGGTCCCAGCGCGCCGCCGTGTGCTACCCGTGGTTTCTGCACCTAGTTGCAGCCGTTCGGAATCACGCTCACGTGTTCCGCAAGGTCCCCCTCCTTTGGCGAACTGCTCATGTCGTACATCTCGTGGTGCTGGAGACTGCGCAGGGAAGTGCCCCTTTGTCAAAGGGGGAAGCTCACCCGCTTAACCGGCAGTGTCCGGAAAGCCAAGATGTCGGCAAAAACCAGTTTCAGGGATGGGGTTGGGGGGAGGTAGAAGTGCGGCGGTCGCGACCTCCCCCTTGCCCCCTCCTTGGTCAGGAGAGGGAAATCCATATGTCACCGCGTGTGTGAACAGCAGTACTCAAGGAGGTCTCCAGATGGCGTACGAGCGGAGGGATGTACGGGAGCTGATGAGATCGAAGCGGCAGGTCGGCATGGTCATGGACCTGAACAAGTGTATCGGCTGCCAGAGCTGCTCGGTCGCGTGCAAAACCCTCTGGACCGACCAGCCGGGAATGGAAAACATGTGGTGGAACAACGTCGCGACGCAACCCGCCAAGGGATACCCGAAAAATTGGCGCCATCTCGGCGGTGGCTATGACGAGAACGGCAAGATGGTCAAGGGCGAGTTGCCCGAACTGGAGGAGTACGGGCGGGCGTGGGAGTTCAACTTCAACGAAGTTCAGATGTCGGGCCAAGGGTTCGAGAAAGCCCTGCGACCTCTCGGTGCTGAGCCCCGGTGGGGGCCAAATTGGGAAGAGGACCAGGGAGGAGGCGAATGGCCCAATGCCTACTATTTCTATCTGCCACGGATCTGCAACCATTGCACGCGCCCGTCGTGCGTGGACGCCTGCCCCCGTCAGGCCCTCTACAAGAGGGAGGAAGATGGCATCGTCGTCTTGGATCAAGAGCGATGCAATGGGTACCGGCTCTGCATGGAGGCGTGCCCTTACAAGAAGATTTACTGGAACCACCTGACGAAGACAGGACAGAAATGCATCTTCTGCTATCCCCGAATCGAGCACGGAATCGCCCCCGCTTGTGCCCGCCAGTGTCCGGGCCGGCTTCGGTTCCTCGGATACTTGGACGACGAAGACGGTCCAGTCTACAAGCTCGCAAGAAAATGGAAAGTCGCCTTGCCTCTGCTGCCGCAGTCGGGATGCGACGCCAATGTGTTTTATGTGCCGCCCCTGTCGCCGCCTAGAATTGACGCCAATGGCGAGGAGATCGCAGGCGAGTCCAGGATCCCCGTGGAGTTGCTCCGCGAGCTGTTCGGTCACGAGGTGGAGCGCGCCTTGAAAACCCTCGAGGCAGAAATGGCGAAGACCCGCAGGGGCGAGAGGTCGGAGCTGATGGACATCTTGATTGCACGCAATTGGCACACGATGTTTCAGCTCGGACGTGAGATGCAGGTCATCCCGGACGAGGTCGGCATGACAGTGCCCCCGAGCTCGGCCAGAGGCGTGCGATGAGCCAGAAGTACTCGATGAAGGGCGACGATGAAATCACAGAAAGTCGGAGCGACGGCAGCGCAGATTCTCGATCCCGGTGGTAGCCTTTGGAGCGGAGTCTCCTCGCAGGAGGTTCGGTTGCAGCCAACCCCGGTGGACGCGATTCCGTCGAAGTACGTCCACGACACGCTTGATCCCAGGAGCGTCGGCAAGACTCAGGCGGTGCACGTGAAGTCGGTCCACACCGGGAGTGAGATCTTCTTTCGGCTGGAATGGACCGACGAGACGAAGGACACCGACGTCAGCCAGCCACATTTGTTTCCGGATGCCGCGGCGATCCTGTTTCCCATGAAAGGCGACGCTCCGCTTCCGCTCATGGGGTCGAAGATCCAACCGGTGAACGCGTGGTATTGGCGAGCCGATGAAGAGAAACCGTTCAACGTGACCGCCGCCGGCCTAGGAACGACGGAGCGGTCGCGGAGGAGTTTTCTGCGAGCGAAGGGGAACTGGGAGGGGCGAAAATGGCGCGTCGTGATCGGACGACCACTCAAAGTGGAGGAGCAAAAGGACGAGACCATCCAACTGGCGGTCGGAGACACCGTCAAGGTGGCGTTTGCGGTGTGGGAAGGCCGCAATAAGGAGCGCCACGGTGCCAAGTCGTTTTCGGGACACTGGTACGATTTGGAAATTACGACCTGACGCCCCGGAAGCGGATGCTGCATGCGTGGGAAGGCAAGAGAGCGGAAAGGACGAAGCCATGTCGATTGACCTGACGCGCCGGGTATTTCTGCAGTGGAGTGGTCTGACGACTCTATCGTTGCTGCTGCCGAATTTTTCCTTGCGACCGGTGGGGGCCGCGACAGCCGGTGCCGTGAGCTATCGCGGCTGGGAGGATCTCTACCGCAAGAAGTGGACCTGGGACAAGGTCGTGCGCTGCACCCACCAGCACTGGCACTGCGGAAAGGGCTGTGCGTTCAAAGCGTACATCAAAGAAGGCCTGGTGTTTCGTGAGGAGCAATCCGGCGACTACGCGGGTACCCCCGCGGACGCGCCGGACTACAATCCGCGCGGCTGCCCCATGGGGGTCTCTTCGGCCGAAGACATGTATAAGCCCTCCCGCCTTCTGTACCCGTTGAAGCGACAAGGGAAGAGGGGAGAGGGGAAATGGAAGAAGGTGAGCTGGGCGGAAGCGATTGAAGACATTGCGGGGAAGATCGTAGACACGATTCACAATCACGGTTCCGAGACCATCGTCACCGGCAGTGGTGCGAGCTGCACGGCCGATCCCAGTGCGGCGGCGGCGGGGCGAACTCGTTTTCTGGACCTGTTGGGTGGGGCGTTTGTGGACGGGGACTGGGCGATGTCGGGGGATCTGCAGCTCGGGTCCGCCGTAACCTTGGGGAATCAGAGTTACGAGAGCGGGACGTGTGACGAGTGGTTTCACGCGGATTACATCGCGATCTGGGCGTGTAATCCAAACTATACGCGGCAGCCCGACGTCCATTTCCTGTACGAGGCGCGGTACAACGGGACGCGGCTGGTGACGATCACGCCGGACTACAATCCTTCGTCGATCCACGCGGATCTGTGGATTCCAATCAGGGGGAGGACGGACGCTGCGTTTATTCTGTCGATGTGCCAAGTCATCGTGCAGGAGAAGCTGTACCAGGCTGCCTACGTCAAGGAGCAGACGGATCTGCCCTTCCTGGTGAGGGAAGACACTCAGCGCTTCTTGCGGGAGAACGACATGGAGGCGACGGGGAGCGACGCGGTCTTCTATGTATGGGATGCGAAGGCACGCGGGCTGCGGAAGGCCCCTGGCAGCATGGGGTCGAGCGAGAAAACTCTCCGCTGGGCCGGCGTCGATCCGGCGCTGGAGGGCTCTTGGAAGGTGCGGCTGGCCTCGGGACAGACAGTGCGCGTGCGTCCGGTGTTTTCGTGGATGAAGGAGCGTCTGCAGGGCTACACGCCGGAGCACGCGTCGAAGATCACAGGGCTCGGCACCAACCTGATTCGCAACGAGGCGAAGCGGATTGCCAAGGCCAAGGCCGCCATGGTGTTCTGTACCTGGGGGAACGGAAAACTGTTTCATAGCGACTTGATGGAACGCTGCTGGCTTCTGCTCTTGGCGCTCACAGGGAACACCGGCAAGAAGGGCGGGGGCTATCGCTGCGGCAATCTCTGGCCGGGCGCCATGCCGAGCCGCTTCTTCATGCCCCTTTCCGCGAAACTGCGACAGGATCGGGAGGGAACGGGCCCCGGAGGCTCTGTCGGATCGATCGTCTCGTCCTCCCTGCCCTGGCTGTACTACCACGCGGGAATGAAGCAGGCGATGGGGCCGAAGGAATGGATCGATCCGCACATGAAGAAAACGGTGGGGGAGTACATCGAAGAGGCCGTAGCAAAGAAATGGCGGCCGGTGCTCCCCGCGCCCGGCAAGGATCCCAAGATTTACATCGAGATGGGGCTGAACTTGCTGCGCATGGCTCCGGACGCCAAGGACATTCGTAACGTGCTTTTGCCCAAGCTCGACCTCATGGTGACGGTGGATTACCGTATGAGCTCCAGCGCGCTGTGGTCGGATTACGTGCTCCCCGCCGCCTTCCAGTACGAGAAAACAGGCGTGAAGTATGCGATGGGATGGATTCCCTGGTGTCATTTTACGGAACGGGCCGCCGCGCCCCTCGGCGAGGCGAAGGACGAGTGGGAGATTTTCGGCTTGCTCGCCAAGAAGGTTCAGGAGATCGCCATTCAGAAGGGGCTCAGGAAGTACAAGGACGGGATCTACGGGTTGGAGCGCGACCTCGGTACCTTGGACGAGGACTACCGTGGCGGGTTCCAGCTCAAGGGCGACGAGGAGAAGATCCTACAGGCGCAGCTGGACATGGCGCCGTGCATGCAGGGGATCACCGTCGAGCAGCTCAAGAAGGACGGCATTGCCTGGTTGAAGGTGACCCCGGAGATGTCGTCGAGAGTGCAGTCGGCAACGAGCTGGCTGGAGCCGGGTAAGCCATACACGCCTGGCTTGCGCTACACGCAGAGAAAGGACCCGTGGCCAACGCTGACCGGGCGGCAGCAGTTTTACATTGATCACGCGCGGTTCCTTGAGTTTGACGAACATCTACCGCGCCACAAGGAGCCTCCGAAGTTGGGTGGCAACTACCCGATTCGGCTGACTTCCGGCCATGCGCGCTGGTCGAACCACAGCGGCAATCGGGACAACCCGGTTCTGCTGAGACTCCAGCGCGGAGAGCCCGTCCTCTACCTCAATCTCAGAGACGCCGCGGCTCGCGGTATCAAGGATGGAGACCTGGTTCGGGTGTACAACGATTTGGGAGAGCTGAAGGTCCGCGTGAAGCTCTACCCGGCCGGCCAGCCGGGCATGGCCCTGTACTATCACGGTTGGGAACGGTACCAGTTCCCGGGACAGATGCCCTTCGATCAAGTGAACGCACCGGTGGCCAAGCCGGTCAACCTGATTGGGGACTATGGGCACTTGTTTTACGCCATGGGACATTTCGATGCCAACTCGGCCAAACGAGACAACGTCGCAGAAATCGAAAAGCTCTGACTCTTCGATATGAAAACCGTGGCGGAGCTCCCAGCGTTGTGCCTGGACGATTTACCTGCTGCGGGCAAAACGGCTGCCGCCCGCAGTGCGCTGTACCAGCTACTCCTCGGGATGCTGGCGTATCCAACAGTGGATCTTTGCACTGCCGTTCAGGACGGTCGCTGTGAGAAGGCGGTCCGTACGTGCCTCGCGCACGTGCCTTGCGATCTGACCTGGACCGGCGCTGGCTTCTCGGACACGCTCGCGCAACTCGAAGTCGACTACACGCGGTTGTTCCTCGTTGACCCGTGTTGCCCGCTGCGCGAAACGGCGTATAGCTTTGCGCGGCAGAATGTCTGGGAAGAGCTGTTGAGATTCTACGAGTTTTTCGGGCTGCGCCTGGTGCTTTCCGAAGATCAGTTGCCGGATCACCTCTGTGTGCAGCTCGGGTTCCTCCATTTCCTCACGTTTCGGGAAGCGGAATGTGCGGGTGGCGGCGCTGCAATCGACTTCGCGCGGGCGGAGCGAGACTTCCTTGCGCGCCACGTGTGCCGTTGGGTTCCGAAAGCAGCGGAGGGCCTGCGCGCGTCGTTGCAGCGGGAAAAGGTGAACGTGACAGGTGGGATTTCCTTCTACTCCAGCGTTATGGATTTGGTGCAAGATTTCGTCTCGGCCGATCGGGAATATCTGGAACGAAGCGTACCATCTTGATCGTTTGGGTTCGTCCCGCAGCGATCTGCTGTGGGCGATGCCTTGCGCACACAGTGCGCATGTTCTCCTGAATCAGCGCTTGTGGCGCACCGAGGCGATCGAGTATGGTCCTTCGAACGCATGACGGCGTGCTGGAGGTGACTCATGAA